>JAISMW010000072.1 GCA_031276545.1 Tannerellaceae bacterium | reverse complement strand
ACAAACATCCTCGCTTCGGGTGGCACACATTAGACTTGTGAGGCCACCCATTCGTTTTGTGTAGCTACCCCACGGCTTCGGGTGGCCACCCCACGGCTTCGGGTAGCCACCCCATGGCTTCGGGTGGCCACCCCATGGCTCCGGGTGGCCACCCCATGGCTCCGGGTGGCCACCCCATGGCTCCGGGTGGCCACCCCATGGCTCCGGGTGGCCACACAATCGCTCATTTTTAATCCTGCCGGTAGGAACGGCTTTGTTTTTAAGTACGTTTGCCGGACAAACATCCCGCCGGATTTGCTTCGTATCATTGCTTCCGTTACTTTTGCAGCGCTTTTTCGATTGAAAACGGCCATTAATCAATAACAAAATATAAACGAATGCCTCATATCTCAGCACGGGGAGTCAGTATGCCCGCTTCCCCTATCCGGAAACTTGTACCGCTTGCCAACAAGGCAAAGGCTAAAGGAATCAAGGTATATCATCTCAATATCGGACAGCCCGACCTGCCCACTCCCGAAGTGGCCATCGAAGCCATGAAGCGGGTAGACCGCAAGGTGCTGGAGTACTCGCCCAGCGAAGGGATCCTCAGTTTTCGGGAGAAGCTGGTCTCCTATTATGCGAAGTTCAATATCCTGGTGGACGTGGAAGACATTATCATCACAACGGGAGGATCCGAAGCCGTGCTGTTCTCCTTTATGGCCTGCCTCGACCCGGGCGACGAGATTATCGTACCCGAACCGGCTTACGCCAACTATATGGCCTTCGCCATCTCGAGCGGAGCGGTTATCAAGACCGTCCCCTCGACCATCGACGAAGGCTTTGCACTTCCTTCCCTCGAAAAGTTTGAAGAGCTGATCACTCCCCGCACCAAGGGCGTCCTGATATGCAACCCCAACAATCCTACCGGCTACCTGTACACGCAAAAGGAAATGAGCCGGATTCGTGATATCGTAGAGAAATACGATCTCTTCCTCTTCTCCGACGAGGTATACCGCGAGTTCTGCTATACGGGTGCACCCTATATTTCGGCCTTCCATCTGAAAGGGATAGAGAACAACGTGGTGCTGATAGATTCCGTGTCCAAACGCTACAGCGAATGCGGTATCCGCATCGGCGCGATCATCACGAAGAACCGGATGATACGCGAAAACGTGATGAAGTGGTGTCAGGCGCGCCTCAGTCCTCCGCTGATCGGGCAGATCATAGCGGAAGCCTCGCTCGATACGCCGGAGGAATATATGCTGGATGTATACAACGAATACGTGGAACGGAGGAAATTCCTGGTAGACGGACTGAACCGCATCCCCGGCTGCTATTCTCCCATCCCGATGGGCGCCTTCTACACCGTGGCCCGGCTGCCGGTAGACGACGCCGACAAATTCTGTGCCTGGTGCCTGAGCGACTTCGAATACGAAGGGCAGACCGTCATGATGGCGCCGGCCTCCGGATTCTACACCACCCCCGACCTCGGCAAAGACCAGGTGCGCATTGCCTACGTATTGAAGAAGGACGACCTTGCCCGGGCGCTGGAAGTGCTGGCCAAAGCGTTGGAAACGTATAACCGGTTTTGCGCAGAGAAGGAATGAGCCTTGAGTTTTTCATAGCCAGGAGAATTTATTTCAACAGGGAGGGGGGCCGGAAGGTGATGCCTCCCGCCGTTCGCATCGCCATGACAGGCATTGCCCTCGGGCTGGCGGTGATGATTCTCTCCGTAGCCATCATCATCGGCTTCAAGAAGGAAGTGCGGAACAAGGTAATCGGCTTCGGCTCGCACATTCAAATCACGCATTTCGACAGCAATACCTCCTACGAAACCCTGCCCGTAGCCCTGAGCGATTCGCTGCTCCGCGCCATCGCCTCCCATCCCGGTATACGCCACGTGGAAGCCTTTGCCACCAAACCGGGGATACTGAAAACGGATACCGACTTTCAGGGTATCATCCTGAAGGGAGTCGACGAACATTACGACTGGACCTTCTTCCGCCACAATCTGAAGGAAGGCGATGTCCTGACCCTCGACCCCGGCCGGACCTCCACCGGCGTCCTCATCTCCCGCTACATGGCCAATCTTTTGAATCTGAAGATGGGCGACTCCTTCCTCACCTATTTCGTGCAGGAGGATGTACGCGCCAGGCGGTTCACCATCACCGGCATATACGAAACGGGCTTCGGCGACTACGACAAACTCTTCGTCCTGACGGACGTCAGGCAGATACGCCGCCTCAACGGTTGGGACGACCGCCAGGTGAGCGGACTGGAATTGCAGGTAGACGACTACGACCGGGTAGACCGCATAGCCGAAGACCTCTACTTCTCCCTCGTCGATCAGGCCGATGCAAACGGGAACCCCCTCTACGTACGCTCCATCAAGGATTTGAACCCTATGATATTCAGTTGGCTCGACGTGCTGGATATGAACGTCGCCGTCATCCTCGTCCTGATGATCGCCGTGGCAGGTTTCACCATGATATCGGGTCTGCTGGTGATTATCCTCGAACGGATCCGGATGATAGGCATCCTCAAAGCCCTGGGGCAGCACAGCGGCAGCATACGGAAGATCTTCCTCTACATCGCTTTCTTCCTGATAGGGAAGGGGATGCTCCGGGGGAACCTCATCGGCATCCTCCTCTGTGCCGTACAACACCATTTTCGCCTCTTCCGGCTGGATCCTTCCACCTATTACCTCGACGCCGTCCCCATCGACCTCAGCCTGCTCTCTCTCCTTTTGCTTAACATCGGCACGCTCGCCGCTACGCTGCTTATGATGTTCGGCCCTACCCACCTGATTACAAAAATAGAACCCGCCCGAAGCATCCGTTTCGAGTGAGTTCCATGTATCGCCTGCCTCAGATGGCAGAGAGAGGGCGCGACCTGCAGACGCACCCTCGCCGGTTTACCAGAAATAGACGTAGAATAATACCGTAATGGTCAGTATCACGGCAGAGTGAATCACGTCCCACCGGTTCCAGCTTGCGCGGGAAGCAGCCCGCTGTTCGGGCGAGACGGAGCCGAACGTAAGTCCTTTGATCCGCTCGGCCGGGGCCGGTTCGGTGAACAGACTGACCAGGATAATGAGAAGAATACAGGTGAGGAACATGCCTCCGCAGAAGAACAGCCAGTTGACGTCATAGAAGAGATACTTGAACCAGTTGTCTCCCGCAGCCAGACCAGCCTCCGAACTGTAAAACACTTTGGCTCCCAGACGGACGATTCCGATGAGGAAACCCGCTATCACGCCCCACATCCCGCCTTTGGGCGTAATCCTTTTCGACAGAATACCCAGCAGAAATGCGGCGGCTATGCCCGGCGACAGAATCGACTGTACGTCCTGGAGGTAGTTGTACAGCACGGAGCCTACGCTCTTCATCACCGGTATCCAGAGGATGCCGAAGACCACGATCACCACCGTGGCAATCCGTCCCACATACAGCAGTGTCTTTTCGGAAGCCTTCGGCCTGAAGCGTTTGTAGAAGTCGATGGTGAACAGCATGGACGACGAGTTGAACAGCGATGCGAGCGAACTCATCAGCGCAGCCAGGATCCCGCAGACCACCAGCCCCTTCAGACCGGCCGGAAGCAGGCGCGTCACTAAGGTGGGAAAGGCGGCGTCGGCCACACTCAGGTGGAAGACCTCCCCGTTCACCACCACGCCGTTTTTCATCAGCGCAAAGGCAATCATGCCGGGTATGAGGAAGAGAAACACCGGCGTAAGTTTCAGGTATGCGCCGAAGATAGCGCCCCGCCTTGCCTGTTTTTCGTCCTTTCCGGACAGCACGCGCTGCACGATATACTGGTCGGTACACCAGTACCAGAAGCCTATGATGGACGAACCGATCAGTACGCCCAGCCAGGGATACTGCGGGTCGCCGTTGCTGCGGATCAGGTTGGTCATCGTGTCGCCGTATTCGTTCACCGGAACGGCGCGGCAGGCTTCCAGCACCTGATCCCATCCCCCTACGGCTTTCAGGCCGAGGATAAGGATGATGAGCGAGCCCAGCAGCAGGATGGGCGTTTGCAGCACCGACGTGTACAGCACCGACTTCATCCCGCCGATAACGGTATACAGGGCGGTGATCAATACTAACCCGATGGCGGCAATCCAGAAGAAGTCGATACCCCATATCTCCTGTATGCCGAACACTTCCTTGAACACCAGCCCGCCGGCATATACCGTGACGGCTACCTTCGTGAGGACGTAGCTCACCAGCGAAATGACCGACAGAATGGTGCGGGATTCCTTGTTGTAGCGCCTTTCCAGAAATTCCGGCATGGTGTACACCATACTGCGCGAATAGAAGGGGACGAACACCCATCCCAGTATCAGCACCATCCATCCCTGAATCTCCCAGTGAGCCATGGCCATTCCGCTGGAGGCGCCGGCGCCGGCCAGGCCTATCAGGTGTTCGGAGCCGATGTTGGAAGCAAAGATGGAGGCGCCTATGGCCAGCCAGGTAGCATCCCGTCCGGCCAGGAAATAATCGCCGGAGGTGCGCTGCTTCTGCCGGAACACCCATACCACAATGGCAATAAGAAGGAGTGCGAAGACTCCGATAACAATCCAGTCTAATGTATACATCGTATCAGGTATTATGATTATTTGCAGAGGAAACGTCCTGCGATTCGGTGAAGGCGCCTATCGCCCGGTACCGTTCGTACAGGTTCATGTACAGCTTGTGATGCGCCGGATTGGGTACGTACTCGAAGGCGAAGCCCTGCCCCATGGCTTTCTGGGCTTCTTCTACCGTGGGGTATATACCGGCGGCCACGGCGGCACACATGGCAGCTCCGAAGGCGCAGGCCTGTTCCGTGCGTGCCACCTTGATGGGCATACCCAGCACATCGGCCAGCGTCTGCATCACGAAGGGAGACTTCAGGGAGATGCCTCCGATGCCGATGACCTCGCGGATCTCAATGCCATGTTCGATAAACCGGTCTACGATGGCTTTCGATCCGAATGCGGTGGCCTCCACCAGCGCCCTGAAGATGGCGGGAGCGGTGCTTCCCAGCGTCAGCCCCGTGATGGAGCCTTTCAGCAACTGGTTGGCGTCCGGTGTACGCCGGCCGTTCATCCAGTCGGTGGCTACGATGGAGTGCGATCCGGCGGGGATCCGCGCGGCTTCTTCGGAGAGTACCGGGATGATTTGTTCCACCGTGTCGTCCGTCAACCGGCGACGCGTGGCTTCGTCGATGAGGTGTCCGGCGGCGGCAATGCGGCGAAGCGGCCACTCCAGGATCTTCCGGAACCAGGCGTAGATGTCGCCGAATCCCGACTGCCCGGCTTCCAGGCCTACCATGCCGGGGATTACGGAACCGTCCACCTGTCCGCAGATGCCGGGGATCAGCCTGTCGCCCATTTCTTCGTAGGGCACCACCATGATGTCGCAGGTAGAGGTGCCGATGACGCGCACGAAGGCGCCCGGCCTGATCTCTGCCCCGATGGCTCCGATATGGCAGTCGAAGGCGCCGGTGCCTACCACCACCTTTGTGCTGAGCCCCAGGCGGCGTGCCCATTCTTCCGTGAGGCAGCCGGCCGGCGTATTGACCGGGAAAGTCTCCGTATACAGATGATCCCTGAAGCCGTCCAGCAGCGGGTCGAGCGCTTTGAAGAAATCGTTCGGGGGAAGTCCTCCCCAGGAATCATGCCAGAGGGCTTTATGCCCGGCGGCGCAGCGGCTGCGGCGCAGCGTTTCGGGGCGGGTGTTGCCCGTCAGCAGGGCAGGCATCCAGTCGCAGTGCTCTATCCAGGCGTATGCCTTTTCCCTCACTTTGCTGTCTTTCCTCAGTACGTGCAGCATCTTGGCCCATACCCATTCGGAGGAGTAGATGCCCCCTTCGTAGACGGTGTAGTCCACCGGCCGACTTTTGGCCAGTGCGTTTATTTCGGCAGCTTCCTTCACGGCGGTGTGGTCTTTCCACAGGACGAACATGGCGTTGGGATTCTCCGCCAGTTCGGGACGCAGGGCCAGGGGGAGGCCGTCGCGGTCGGTCAGCGCCGGCGTAGAGCCGGTCGTGTCGAAGGATATGCCCGCTATGTGCTCCGGTACCCCGGCGGGGCATTCGTCCAGCGCTTCGCGGATGGCACGCTCCATCACTTCGATATAGTCGGCGGGATGCTGACGGTACTGATTCTTCTGAGGGTCGCAGTACAGTCCCCTGCTCCAGCGGGGGTAGCTGCATACGGCGGAAGCTATTTCGTTCCCGCCGGCTGTATCCACCACTACGGCGCGGCAGGAATCGGTGCCGTAGTCCAGGCCTATCACGTAGCTCATACCGTTTGTTTGTTTAGGAGGTAATACACTTCGTTCAGCCTCAGTTCGGCCTTGAAGGCGGGGATGGCGGTCTGCCGGTCTATCACCAGCAGCTCGATGCCGGCAATGTCGGCATAGTCTTCCATAAACTCGCGGGTCAGGGCGTAGGAGAAGGACGTATGATGCGTGCCTCCGGCCAGGATCCAGGCCTCCGCACCGGTTTCCAGGCAGGGCTGCGGAATCCACAGGGCGCTGGCTACGGGCAGTTTGGGCAGCGGAGCTTCAGGCTCTATGACGTCTACCATGCTGACGATCATCCGGAAGCGGTTCCCCATATCCACAATGGTAGCCGCCAGGCCTTCGCCTGCGTGGGCGGTAAAGACCAGGCGAGCCGGATCGGCCTTGCCGCCGATGCCCAGGGGATGCACTTCCAGCCTCGGCTTCTGCGCGGTGATTTCGGGCGATACCTCCAGCATGTGAGCCTGAAGGATGGCGCTCCTTTCGCCGCAGAAGTGGCAGGTATAGTCTTCCAGGAACGACGTTCCTCCGGGCAGTCCCTTTGCCATCACCCACATCGTGCGCATCAGGGCAGCCGTTTTCCAGTCGCCCTCGGCGCCGAATCCGTATCCTTCGGCCATCAGGCGCTGGCAGGCCAGTCCCGGAAGCTGGTTCAGTCCGTGCAGGGCGTTGAAGTTGGTTGTAAACGCTTTGGCGCCTTTGTCGTTCAGGAAGCGGCGAAGCGCGATTTCAATCCGGGCTGCGTGGCGTACCTGTTCATGCCGGGGTTCGCCTTTCCTGCAGTCGGCGGCAAAGGTGTATAGGCTTTCGTATTCGTCCACAAGGGCGGTAATCTCCGCCTCCGTGACGTCTTGCTGCCGTTCGGCCAGATCGCCCACGCCGTAGTAGTCCACGTGGTAACCCAGGCGGAGTTCGGCCTCCAGGCGGTCGCCGTCCGTCACGGCCACGTGGTTCATATTGTCGCCGAAGCGTACAAGCGTCATTTGCTGCGCATCGGCCCATGCTGCGCATACGCGCATCCATACGGCGATGCGTGCCTGTACTTTGGCATCGCTCCAGTGACCTGCCACCACCTTGCGGCTGCGCCGCATACGGCTTACGATGTGGCCAAATTCGCGGTCGCCGTGTGCGGACTGGTTCAGGTTCATGAAGTCCATGTCTATCCCGCTCCAGGGAATCTCCCTATTAAACTGCGTATGCAGGTGCAGGAGAGGTTTGCGGTAGTTTTGCAGGCCTTTGATCCACATCTTGGCAGGCGAGAAGGTATGCATCCAGGTGATGACGCCGGCGCAACGCCTGTCGGCGTTCGCCTGCTTGAAGGTGTCTTCCACTTCGGCGGAAGAATTGACCGTTCCTTTGTAGACCACTTTCAGGGGGAGCGTGCCCGACTGATTGAGTCCTTCCACTATGGCAGCCGAGTGGGCGTCTACGGCTATCACCGCATCGCCTCCGTACAGGAGCTGGGCTCCCGTTACGAACCATATTTCAACAGATGTATATTCCATAATACGTATATATTAATGTATGTTCATTGTTATGCCGTCGCCGTATCACTCCGAAATCTCCAGAACCACGAGCGATTTGGCAGGGAGCGACACGATCAGTTCTCCGCCGGAGAGTCTGGCCCCGCTGAATGCTTTGGGCGATACGGCCTCCGGATTTTCGAAGGTGTTATGGTCGGTAATCTTTCCGGCGGTGAGGATGCGTCCCGACACCTTTTTCGCCTTCACGCCCAGCAACTCGCAGGACACGTCGAGCGATCTGCCCGGATCGATGTTCGTCAGCGTGAGGTGTACCTTTCCGTCTGCATCCCTCGAAGCAGAGGCGCTCACGGCGTCCATGGCCTTTCCCTCCGATTCGTATTTGTTGCAGGCTACGGTCAGCGGCAGCATGGTAGCCTCCTGATGCACCTTGTAGAAATCAAACGCCCAGTAGGTGGGCGTAAGGAGCATCTTCGGGCCGTCGGTCAGGATAATGGACTGCAGCACATTGACCATTTGCGCAATGTTGGCGATTTTCACCCGGTCACAATGCGCGTTGAACACATCAAAGGTAACGGCAGCCAGGATGGCATCGCGCAGCGTGTTCTGCTGATAGAGGAAACCGGGATTGGTACCCGGCTCCACATTGTACCATCCTCCCCATTCGTCGGGCGCCAGGGCGATGCGCTTCTGCGGGTCGTACTTGTCCATGATGGCCGTATGTTTTTCAATCAGTTCGTGCATGAAGGCCGCCTTGCTGATGGTGGTGAAGTACTCCGCTTCACTGAAAGCGGTAGCCGAACCCTTGTCCGTCCAGTTGTTGGGCACGGTATAGTAATGCAGCGAGAGGGCGTGCATTTTGTTGCCCACTTTCTTCATCAGCGTTTCCGTCCATTCGTAGTCGGACGTATTGGGTCCTCCGGCAATTTTGTATAGGCGGTTGTCGCCGTAGTTCCGGCAGTATACGGCAAAGCGGCGGTAGGTATCGGCGTAATAGTCGGCGAACATATCACCGCCGCAGCCCCAGTTTTCGTTGCCCACGCCAAAGAACTTGATTTTCCAGGGTTTTTCCCGTCCGTTCTGTTTGCGGAGGTTTGCCATGGGGCTTTCCCCGTCGAAGGTCATATACTCTATCCATTTGGACATTTCCTCTACGGTGCCGCTTCCCACGTTGCCGCAGATATAGGGTTCGCACCCCAACTGTTCGCAGAGGTCAAGAAATTCGTGCGTGCCGAAGCTGTTGTCCTCCACAACGCCCCCCCAGTGCGTATTGATCATTTTGGGTCGCAGGCTGCGGGGGCCGATACCGTCCTTCCAATGATACTCGTCGGCAAAGCATCCGCCAGGCCAGCGAAGGTTGGGGATCCGGAGGTTTTTCAGGGCGGCCGTCACATCGTTGCGGATCCCGCGGGTGTTCGGAATCGGCGAATTCTCGCCCACCCAGATACCGCCGTAGATACCGTGCCCCAGATGTTCCGAGAAATGTCCGTAGATGTGCTTACTGATGGTGTACTGTCCGTCGCGGGCGTTCACAACGATTTTGTTTTGTGCCCCGACTGCCCCGCTCCATCCGGCAAGGAGGAGGAGGGCGATGATGCAAAATAGACTGTTTTTCATGTTGTATAAGAATTAAACTGTAAATATTCCCTCAAATGAATAAGTGTAGGAGTATACACTTATTTTAGTTCCGCAAAGGTAGAAGATAAAGACAGAACGCCTGCCTGTTTTCAGTATGTTATAGAACACAGAAACACGGAAAACAGCGCTTCGAGAATGGAGAATTTGCGATGCCGGTATCTTGTCTGAAAGGCAGGATTTGCATAACGCGGGTCATCGTCTTCTGATTTTATACTGACATTACCTCATTGTCTCTTCCTGTTTTATTATAAGCAGATGAATTGGGTAATGCGGTGAGCATAGTGGGCGTATCACGGTGGTTACTTATTGTGGCGGCGATGCGGGAGCAGTCCTGCTATGAGCAGTGCGGGCGTACTATATTATTTTTTTGTTTTCTCCATTTTGTACAGACTAAGATGCAAAACAGTAAATTCTGAATAATAATTTCAAGTACACCAAAATCTAAATTCGTTGAAATTAAGTCGTTTTTTATGTATATAAACCCTTCAATAGAACCGGGCGATGGTGCGGGTGTATTTATTATTCCAATAATTATCATCAAAATATATAATTTTATTATTCCGTATTTTTCATATATAATACTATCTTTCAAAAAAACTAAAACTAATCCGTACAATAATCCTCTTATTATTTGAAATAATGGAGCCATTTTCACCAAAGTATCGTCCATATTTCTCATATTCGTTTGTTCCAATAAATCATTTTGGTAATTGAATATTGTTGAAAATAGTATTCCACAAAAAATGTATGTAATAATGTGTGATACCATCACCTTTGAAATAAATTTCATATTATCTTTTGCGGTTTCTTTCATACAATTTGTCCTTTAATTTTATTTGGATATAATGCTATTAAATATTACATTCATTATCTCAATATTGTTGCAATTTTTTTTGACTAATTTTAGCTCGCATTGCACAAACGTTCCGTCTGTTAGCGACATTCTTTCTTTCGTTTCAACTATGCAGGCTTTTCCTGCGTATTGTTTATCGTTCATCATCTTCGAAAAATATTTTGCGGCGCAAAGGTAGTGAGAATTGAATAATCTGCCCGACACCGAACTCAATTAGCGGGAACTCCCGATCACTCCAGTTTTTTAAACACTTTGGTAAATCGGAGGTCATCCGGTATGTTTAATTCTATCTTTTTTGATTCAAATTCTTCCTCCGACAGCGGCCCGATTCTGTTTTCGTCGGGAGAGGGATGTACTTTGAATTTGAGCGGAATGATGTAGTAAACGGTAAGCATCCTGTTGACCGACCAATCATACATGGGGTGCAGTTTCGCAATTATAAAATCGTCGTTGTAGCCTGCCGAAAATACGGTTGGGGGTACAACTTCTACATAGTCGCCGCTTTCGAGTTTGTAAGATAAAGTCATATCTTCGTCCCCATCGACGGCGACAAAGTAATAGTTGTAGACCAACTGTTCCTCGTGTGAAAAACAGGCGGTCAACAGAATGAGCAAACATAAAATGAGCAGTCCGCTTAATGATTTGTATTCTACTTTCATTGCAATTTAAATTCATTTTCTGTCATATTCCATATAGTTGCGTGTACGATTAAAAACGTCTTCTCCATAAAGTTTCTTTACAATCTCAAACGATAAATCTATTCCTGCTGAAATACCTCCGGAAGTGTATACATTATCGAAATGTGTGAACCTTTTTTCTTTTTGTGGAATAGATGAAGGTACATTCTCAATTATTTCTTTATAAACTTCTTGATGGGTACAAAACTCTTTGCCTTCCAACATTCCTAAGCTTGACAGTATTCTGACTCCGGAACAGATACTTAATAAATATTCGCAATTCTTATAGCAATCTTTCACCCAATTTAAATAGGCATCATTTTTACTGACTGTTCGACTGCCACGGCCTCCCGATAAAATCAGGATGTCAATTTTCGGTGCGTTCTTAAAATGGTAGTTTGGCAATATGTTCATTCCATTGAGCGCTTTAACCGGGGCGCTTGTTTCCGATACTAAAAAGGTATTGAATAAGGAATGATCATGTATTGCTGATGATACAGCAAATACTTCAAAGGGGCCTGCAAAATCTAATACTTCTGCATCATTGAAAATTAATATCCCAACATTTCTTTTCATAAATATGTTTTTTAAATTCTTAAACACTTAGCTTCATTGAAATCATTTTTCATATCCTCTTCGTTATGTTTCATTGTCTCTGTCTGTGCAGGCTTCTCCTGCGTTTTGTTTACTGTTCATCATCTTCGTTATTATTTGAATAGTTCATGCAGTTTCTTATGTCAAGTATCGGTTTTATATATTTAATTTTTTCAACAGCGCTAATTGAAAAAGTTACGTCATTTTCATTTACTTCGTATTTATGAGGATAACGTATATCATTGCTATATCTGTTTAGAAAATTACATTCCGCTTTTATATTCCGGAATTCATTATCCTGTTCGATACAAAGACTGTTCAGGAAAATCAAATCGTGCGTTTTTGGCGGCACAATATCCTGCCATGTCAGGTATCCCTTTAAGTATTTTTCGACTGCCTGAGCGCAATGATAGCATATAATTTCGTACGGTTTACGAAGCGCATTATTTAATATTTTTGCGGAATATATATCATCGTCTGCAAGTTGCAGCCACTCCTGTACATTTTCATTGTTCATACAATAATTTCCCTTTCCGATAGATTGTTTTTTCAAAAATATTATTTTGCCGTCTTTTGTTAAAAACAGTTTCGCGGCCTAATAGCAGGTCAATGAAGAATATCTTTTTGTCGCCCAAATCTCCGACTATTTTTGCATATAATCCCGAAAAATCGGTTACATCGTCCGGCGTCACAACGTATATATCAATGTCGCTTTCTTCTGTCGGATTGCCATACGCATACGAGCCAAACAGATAGATATACTTTGCCGGTACATACTTGAGAACGGATTCCTTGATGTCAGCCATTTTTCCCGTTAATATATCCGGGGTTCTTTCCTGCGTTTGCTTATCGTTCATCATCTTCATTATTCAAATTATTTTGCGGTGTAAAGGTAGCATAAATTGAATAGCCTGCACGACGCCGAATTCAATTGGGACGTTGATGCTGCTGATTTAATGGATTTACGCAGGAGTTTTTCGATTTTGCGAAGGGCGGCTCTGCGAAGGGAGGGCGGCCTAAAGGGTGAAATCGAAGCCTTCTTGCAGCAGACGGTCGTATTTTTCTTTGTGGAAGCGGTAGTAGTAGGCGCCTTTGCGGGAGGCGCTTTTGTCTTTTTCTTCCAGTTTTTCGAGGATGTCCATGGCCAGAATTTTGTAGCGGAAGTTTCGTTTGTCCAGGGTCTTCTGGTGGATGGCTTCGTACAGGGAATGGAGCTGGGGGAGGGTGAATTTTTCGGGCAGGAGGTTGAAGCCTACGGGATGGGTGGAGGTGCGGCGGCGCATCAGGCGGAGGGTGTCGACGAGGAAGCGGTTGTGGTCGAATATCAGTGTGCCGACCTGGCGGATGTTTACCCATCGGACGTGGTGCTTTTCTTCCAGGGTTTCGTCGTAGAGCTTCATGTCGATCAGGGCATAATAGACTACGGAGACGACTCTTTCGCCGGTGTCGCGTCCTACGTCGCCGTAGGCTCCTACCTGCTCCAGGTATACTTGCCGGATGCCGGTGTATTCCTGCACGACGCGTCCGGCGGCTTCGTGGAGGTTTTCGGTCTGCCTGACGAATCCTCCCAGCAGGGAGCGTTCTCCGCGGAGAGGTTCAAACTTCCGCCGGGCAATCAGGACGTGTATGGCGTTTTCCTTGAAGCCGAGGATGATGCAGTCTACGGAGAGAAGGAATTTGTCTTCCTGCTGATAAAACTGTGCCATGAGGGGAGGGGTCAGTGTTTGCCGCTGTTGCCGGCGGGCTTCCTGCCTTCCCTGTACCGTTTTGCCAGGAAGACGCCGAGCCGCGCCAGGGCGAGGGTGGCGGCCAGGAGTCCGAGGAAGGTGAGCAGGAGGAGCCACCGGCCGGTGAGGAATCCGATGGCGGTGAAGACCGTGAGGTGTATCAGCATGATGAGCCAGAAGGATCCGGAGAGGAGTTTGCGCCGGTTCATCGTTCAGCGGTTTTCGGAGGCCAGGATCTGGGCGGCGTGTGTACCTGTTTTGATTTCTTTCGGGCGGAAGATGCGTTCGATGGCGCCGTCTTCGCCGACGAGGAAGGTGGTGCGAAACATGCCCTGATAGGTTCTGCCGTACATGCTTTTTTCGCCCCATACGCCGAAGTGTTCGGCGAGGGTTTTGCCGGTGTCGGCAATGAGGTCGAAGGGCAGTTGCTGCTTTTCGATGAATTTTACATGGGATTTTTCGCTGTCGGCGCTTACTCCCAGCACGCGGTAGCCTTTCTCGATGAGTGTGGAATAGGAGTCGCGGAAGCTGCAGGCTTCGGCGGTACATCCGGCGGTACTGTCTTTGGGGTAGAAGTAGAGAATCAGTTTTTTGCCGGCGAAATCGCTTGCTTTTATTTCTTTTCCATTCTGGTTGATCCCCAGTATGTCGGGGATTCTGTCGCCTTCTTTTAATGCCATGAGTATATTGTTTATAGTTGATTACTTGATTGTTTGATAAGCGGAGCTATCTCCTTTTCGTATATTTCTTTGCTGATGATGCGGTAATGGGGCGCGTAGTGCGCTTCGAAGGAGGGGCTGTGATGTCCGGCCGTTTCGCCTCTGTCGAGCCGTTCTTCTATTTCCCTGCGGTCGGTTTCGTAGTCCGGCAGGTCGAGCGGCATGGTGCGGATGATGGCTTCGATGGCCTGCCACTGCCGTTTCCATTCCGCTACGGAAGGCGGCCGGATACTGTTTACGCTTCGCACAAAGGCGTCGAAGAATATGGGATAGGGCGCCTGTCCGGTCTTGATCACCGAGAGGTTGACGCGATAGAAGCGTCCGGCGTATCCGGTGGGTTCGGCTGTTTCGCCTTCAATCTGCGTGTAGGAGTCCAGTTCTTTTCTCAGGTAACGGCCGGCGGCGGCGGTGTCGCCGACGAGGTGTCCGGGGCCGAAGCTGTCCTGAAAAAAGTTCTTGTAGAGGTCCGCCAGCGTGGATGCGGGGTAGGCGTTCATCTGGCGTTCAACGGCGGTTCGGACGGCTGCCTCGAAGTCGGTGTTTCGGCATCCCGGCAGCAGGGCGGACAGGAAGCTTGCGATGAGGAGTTGTTTCATGCTTTATACGGTATTATTGTTTGCAGGAATTTTGTTTTTTGCCTTTGTCGCCATAAATTCTTTCAGGTAGAAAGGTTCGAAATAGGCTGTATCGGCAAACTGTCCGGCGCGGTACAGGGCTTCGGCCAACGGTATCATATCGGCGGCCAGCGGATGGATGCCGTCGATGAATACGGCGTTCGGCGAGGTGATGACGTCCCGGCACTTGGCGGCTCCGTTTCCGAAGAAACAGACCCTGTGGCGGTCGAGGAAGGCTGCGTAGGTATCGGCGGTGACGATGTCGGCAGCCGTTTCCCGTACGGGCTGCCGGTTGCGGTCGAACAGTGCGGCGTAGACCTCCATCCGTCGGGCATCCAGCATCGGGCAGTACAGTTCGCCGCCGTCCGTCGGGGGGATTTGCGCGATGGCTGCGGCCGCGAGGATTTCGAGTGTGGGGACGCCGATGAGCGGGATCCGGTATCCGAAGCAGAGTCCCTTTGCCAGCGATACGCCGATGCGCAGGCCGGTATACGATCCGGGGCCGCTGCTGACGGCTACCGCATCGGGGCTGAGCGCTTCGCGGCTCAGCAGCGCAAGCGCCTCTTCCACAAAAATCCCCAGCAGGGCTGCGTGCGAAGGCCCCTCGAAGGATGCTTTTTCAAAAAAGACTCCCCCCCCTGCCGACAGGGCTACCGAGCAAACGGAGGTGGACGTTTCGATATGTATGATGCACGACATAATGTCCTATTATGATTGAAGTTGCAAAAATACATTTTTATGCCGCATAATAGCGGAGTTGAAATAAAAAACTACATTTGCAAAAATTAAGTCTTATGATACAGTCTATGACCGGGTTCGGTAAAGTTACAGCCGAACTGCCTGCAAAAAAAGTAACAGTAGAAATAAAGGCGTTGAACAGCAAACAACTGGATCTCTCCACACGTATCCCGTCGGCCTACAAGGAAATGGAGATGCAGATGCGCAGCCGCCTGCTGGCCTCGCTGGAACGGGGAAAGGTGGAATTTTCCATTCAAATAGAATATATAGGAAAAGAGGTGCCGACCCAACTGAATCAGCCCGCGATAGAGAGCTATCACCGTCAGATAAAAGATATGGCGGAACAGTTGAACATACCGCTCCCCTCCGACTGGTTCGCCGTTCTGCTGCGGATGCCCGACGTGATCAAGACAGACGTTGCCGACCTCGAAGCGAACGAATGGGACGCAGTGCAGCAAACCGTGGAACAGGCCATCGAACAGCTCCACCGCTTCCGCCTCCAGGAAGGCGAGATGCTGCAGAAACTCTTCATACAGAAGATAGACAACATCGCCTCCCTCCTGCAGGAACTGGAAAAGTACGAAGGCGAACGCATCGAGCGAATAAAAGCGCGCATCACGGAGAACCTGGAAAAAGTACTGTCGACCGACTACGACAAAAACCGCTTCGAGCAGGAAATGATTTACTACATCGAAAAACTGGACGTGAACGAAGAAAAGAACCGCCTCTTCAACCATCTGAAATACTTCATCAGCACCATGGAAAGCGGACAGGGACAAGGCAAAAAGCTGGGCTTCATCGCGCAGGAAATAGGGCGCGAAATCAATACGCTGGGTTCGAAAAGCAACCATGTCGGGATGCAGCAAATCGTCATCCGCATGAAAGACGAGCTGGAACAGATCAAGGAGCAGGTCTTAAACGTCCTGTAAGGCCGGGCTGCAGACATGCACATCCCTTCGGACATGATACAGACAGGCATATTCTCCGGCTCCTTCAATCCCGTACACATCGGCCATCTTGCCCTGGCCAACTGGATTTGCGAATACGAAGCAATAGACGAAGTATGGTTTATGGTGACTCCCCAAAATCCGCTGAAAAACCCTGCGGAGCTGATGTCCGAACATCTCCGCTACGAGATGGTGTCACGTGCCGCAGGCGACTACCCCAAATTCCGGGCGAGCAATTTCGAGTTCACCCTTCCTCAGCCCTCCTATTCCGTCGATATGCTGCGTGAGGTAGAGAAAGCCTACCCCGATCGTCAATTCCATTTCATCATGGGAGCCGACAACTGGGCGCTGATGAATCGTTGGAAAGATTACCGCACGATCCTCTCCCGCTATCCGATTCTGATTTACCCCCGCCTCGGTTACGACCTCGCCATTCCGCCGGGCTATCCTCACATCCGCCGGTTAGACGCCCCCATACTGGAAATATCGTCTGCCTTCATCCGCCGCGCCATCCGGGAAGGCAAAGACGTCCGCTTCTTCCTCCCCGAAAGCATCCGGGACAGCATGAAGGGAATACAGTTCGACTAATATCGAACATCTTGGAGACGAGTTCCTTCGGGAAGTTAACCGGATAAAAACGGAGGATGAAAAGAAGTATGCGCGTGTCATTATAGGCAAATGGGCGGAAATAGAATTTAGTGGATGAGATTCCAGAATGGGTGAAGAAACGCGTGTATGGTGTAGATTTTGGTTTTTCAAATGACCCTACGGCAATTATAGACTGCGGGATTGCTGGAAATAACCCGTATCTCAGGAGATACACCGCACAGGGATAAATATTCACCCTGTCAAAAAATATCCCGGCAGTGTTTTAGCCGGAATAAACAGGATGCTTGAAATGAAGATTAATGTAACAAAGCGATCATATAATTTATTGATCGAATTTAGAAATTATACATAGGATGAAGGATAAGAACGGGAATTATATCAATGAACCGATAGGTGAGTTTAACCATGGGATAGATGCCACCCTGTATGTGGTTATGACGGAAATTCTTGGCGGAGAAAAGAAGCCGGTCAATCTTTCCCGGCTTGGCAAAAGCGCATTTTAAGATTTGCAAAATTAGATATGCTGCCGGAAGCTACGCTACGGGTGTGGGGAGGCAAATATTTTTATTGTTTAGGATGATATTTTCAATACCTTTCCTCTATAATTCTTCTACTGTTAGCGTAGTATATGTTAGTCTTGTGCAATAATAGTTGGCAATAAGGCAAATAAATTCTATCTCACCCTTTTTGAAAGAATGCGTTATAGAAGTGTAATACTGAC
>JAISMW010000028.1 GCA_031276545.1 Tannerellaceae bacterium | reverse complement strand
AGCGCCGTGCCGTGCCGTGCGGCGGCGTCACGGAATCCCATCTGTCGCATGGCGGCAGGGCAACGCCTTCCGGCGTTAAAGCAGCTTCTTTGTTCGCTTACCCCGCACTGCGACCCCGCACTGCGCTGCGCTTGTACGGGGTTATCGAGAGGGCAACGCCTTCCGGCGTTAAAGCAGCTTCTTTACGTGAGTTCGACGTAAGAAAAGGCAAAAATAAGATATTCGTATCTTACAGAAGATTGCTTAGGTCGAACTCACGTTAAAATACATCCTGTTATCGTTATTCTTCCTCTTTCATTCTCTATTCACTACCTCTGCAGGATTACGGTTGGCTGTTCTCAGCACTTGCCCCAAGACGGTAATCAGAACTACGGCGGGTTGCCCGGTTGCATTCTAAAAAGAGAAAATCCATAGCACACAAACAGGTTTCAGAAAAAATATCCTGCTAAATTCCGGAACTTTAATTCTTCGCAAGTTATTATTCGAATTTAATCCTATTCTATTTATTTCATGATCTATATAGACTGTACATTATAATTTCATTCTAATTCTATTTGAATATTCATTGTATTTGACATAAGTTTATGAAACCATTATCATATCATTTATTATTTTATTCCACACATCGAAGGGTTATTGCATAGATGATTTATTTATTTGAAAATCAATACTTATAAATAAAAAGAGGAAACAATATCATATTGTTTCCTCTTTCTATTTTATATTGTTTTTGCTTGCTTTTACTATTTCAGTTCCTTTATCCGTATATGACGAAACTTAACCGGAGATCCGTGTCCAAGAAAACCTATATAACCTTTCTTGTTGAAAAGACCGGGATGTTCCGTTTTGTCGGACGTTCCGTTCTTCGTTGCTTCACGGATATTACCATCGAGAATGACTTCACCATTCAATGTTATTTTGATATGGTCGCCATCGGCTATCACTTCCTGGGTATTCCATTCGCCAACAGGTTTCAGAAACCCTCTTTTAGCCGGTATGATTCCATAAACGGAACCGTGATACTGATAGGGCTTCAAGTCTCTGTAAACAGGATGTTCATTGTCTAATATCTGCAATTCCATGCCTACGTAAGCTGCGTCACCTTCCTGAGGTGTGCGGATACCCAAGCCATTGTTAGCTGCCGGAGTCAGTTGAAAATCAAAGCGGAGAACGAAGTTATCATATTCGCTTTTCGAATACAGGTTTCCTCCGGAACCTTTCCCCGGTACTAAGGTTATCGTACCGTCCGACAAGGTGTAATCCTCGGTATTGCCTGTCCATTCATACATATTTGTTCCGTCGAACAGTATCTTGTATCCTTCTTTTTTCTCTTCGTCCGAGAGTACAAACGGCTCGGGGCGCTTCGATTCTTTCACATAGATGTCCCGGTAATATACCTTACTTCCATGGGCCTGCAATTCAATTTGTTCTATGGGGAAAATGGGCAGTTTACGATTCCAGAAGTTCTCCAGTATGACATCATTCGTCACCAGTTCGCCATTGAGATAAACCGTCACGCGGTCTCCGGTCATTTTAATATACAGGGTGTTCCATTCACCCAGTTTATTGTCGGCCACTTTCAGAGGTTTGCTTTCGTGTATCCTATTATTATACAGGCCTCCGGATCCTACCTGCGCTCCCACGTTTACGCGGGCTGTATCCCATATCTGTACCTGGGGCGTGCCACGAAGGTAGATACCGGCATCGGCTTCCGGGCCTGCAGGATCGAGCATCCAGTCTACATACATTTCGAAATCGGCATACTGTTTCACCGTGCAAAGATTATTGTAACCGGAGCCATCGAACATAAGCAACCCATCCACTACCTTCCAGTCTTTACGCATTTGTTCGTCAGCCTTCGCTTGCTCTTTTGCCAATTGTTCCGGTTTCATTTTGGCACGTGAAATCGGATCACCAACTAAACCTTTCCATCCGGTTAGGTCTTTTCCATTAAAAATAGAAACAAATCCTTCTTCCCGAGGCATTTCCTCCAAATGTTTTCTTATGTTTTCACGTTGGTATCCGGCATCCGGATTGTCCAATATGGCAGATACTTTATTCAATAGATCTCTTACCTTCGTTCCGGTATAGGAAGCGTTGTTTAAGGCGATAGTCATGACAGCGTTTGCGGCAACCTGCTGTACCGGTTTATCGTCCAGAAATTCACCGGCATACTGCAATGCCTGAAAAGTCCCTGTTCTTCCTATCTGCCTCAGAATCGTATTTTTTTGCTCGTTTGTCCGGGCTATTTCCATCGCTTTACGCAAGCTCAGGTAACGATTCTCTCCGGTCAAAGCGGTATTGGATGCAGATTTTATACAGGCAGCAAGCGCACGGTCGAAATAGCCCGTTGCAGAAGCATCCTTACATACGGCAAATAATTCGTCTGCTGCTTCTGCGCCTTTCCATGCCAGTAACGCTTCGAACGCTGCATCTCTATCTGTTGTATGACCTTGTTTGAAACCGGTTACAATGGTAGCCAATGCTTCTTTGTCACCTGTGGCCGACAATACGACATAATATAAATGTTTCTTTTGCTCTCCCGCCTGCAACATACGCCGGGAAATAACCGCCACCTGTTCTTTGACCGGAAGTGAGGCAATAGAAGCAGCTACGGCCTCCTGCAAAGGAGCGACAGCCTCGGCATCCGCCGTTTCCAGCATACCACACAACAAAGTCAGATCTTTTTCGGCTACTACATCTTTCAGGGCGAGATAAGCTGCTTTTTTCACTTCGGGAACACCCGTTTTTATCAAATCGAGTACTGTGTTGATACGGGATGAGGCTTTGCGTAGTGCCAACACTTCGACTGCTGCAATCTTTCCCGCATCGGGGGCTTGGGAAACGATACGTACCACGTCGGGCGTAACATCTCCCTTGAAAGCTATCAGCGCTTCCCTGCTAAGAGAAATATCGGGCACTGTCTGCGTCAGTAAATTTGCTAACGCAGGAACGGAAGATGTATCACCTATTCTGACCAAAGCCCATGCCGCCGCTTGTTTCACGGCAAAATCAGGACTCTTTAGCTGGTTGATTATGACATGCAGTGCCGGAAGATCGAAACGGATGTCGAGTGCTCTGAGCTGAGCGTTCTTTTCAGCAACCAAACTTTCTCTCCCCAACCAGTTCAGGATATCCACCTGCACTTCAGGTTTAGCTTTTGACATTGTTTTTATCAGTTCTATATACACTTCGGGGGAAGCAAAAACAGAAGTATAGTTTAAGGCGGCATTCCGGTATTCGCGGGAGGGATCCTTCAAGGCAGCCTGCACACGTTTCAATCCTTTTTCCTTTTCAATAGAGAGTAAGATCTGCAACGCAGCATTCCTCGTATGTGTTTTTCCTGCCTTCGTAGCGTTCCTTAGCAGGATGGAAGCAGCTTTTGAAGCTTCCTTCGTATCACCTTGTTCCACCATTCGCTGCAGCAATACGATATATGCTTCGTTCGCTTCTGTTTTTTCCCAGGTAAAAACTGCTTTTTCAGCGAATGCAGACAAATCTCTTACAGATGCTTTACTTCCAACGCGGCTCAATGCATAAAATATAGCTTTTTGCAAATCTTCATCATCTATCGCAATCATTTCTCTCAATATATTTTCCGTATCAGCTATGCGTGCTTCTCCTATGGCGAGAATCACATCTCTCTGAGACTTGGGCGTTCCCATTTTTCGAAGCAGGGATGCTTTCAAGGCTTGTCCTGCTTTTTCTGTACGGATAGAGGCTAACGCCCGGGCAGCCGGGTCGCTCAAGTCTTCTTCGTTGAGATAACGCGCCAATGCATCTACGCTTTCATCCTTTCCGATTATCTGCAATAGCTTGATGATAAAAATTTTTGCCTCGCGTTCATCTGCCCTGTCTAAAGCTTTCACGTACGCAAGGGCTGTAGCTAAACGCAGGCTTTCGTCTCCTGTCCCCATCACATAATGCGAAAGGCCGCTCAGGGCATAATCCACCTGCGCATTGTCTCCCTGTCCGGGGGCATGTATCATGTTTACTAATGAAAAAATACCTTCTTCACCCGTTGAAAGCAGGTCAGCTAACTGTTTGTTATAGTCAGCCTGGTTGTTAGCAGGCATTTGCGCCAAAACATCGGCTACGATGGTTGAAACGGTACGATTCTCCTGTGATTGCAGCAGCGGCGCACTTATCAGCAGAAACAGGCTCGGAATCAATAAATATATATTTTTCATAAGAGTGTATTTTAACGATTAATTGACTAATTATAAAATCCAGGGTGAACGTGTTGGCTGGTTTAGCAAACGGTTGGCAGCTTCGTCATGAATAAATTCCAGTTTCACGGGGTCGAAGTGGAGCGTACGATTCAGGCGCAATGCCACGGCTCCCATATTTACAATAGTAGCGGATCGGAAACCGTTTTGTTCGTTCAAAGCAAATGGTTGACGAGTTTTTACACTCTCAATAAAGTCGGTTACCTGCGGTTCCGGTTCCGGATAATCGGCCAGTTTTTTCTCCCAACCGGGTATATCACACACGAAATTTTTATATACGCTTCCGTTCGGGCCGGAGATATATGGTGTTTGAGGATCTCCGTAATCTCCACCCCAAAGCACAATCCGGCAACCATCTTCGTAAGTATACGTAATCGACCGCCATACACCTACAGCGTCGGGATGCTGCTGCGGAGCATCTACTTCTACTTTAATCGGGCTGGTGTGGTCTTTTTCCAGAAAATACTGTACAGGGTCTATATAATGCTGCCCCATATCTCCTAATCCTCCCCCGTCGTAATCCCAATAACCCCGGAACGTTTGGTGTGTGCGATGCAGGTTATAGGGTCTGTAGGGAGCCGGACCTAACCAGAAGTCGTAATCCAGTTCAGCAGGAATGGGTTGCGGTTCGAGGTATTCTTTTCCTACCCAGTAGAATTTCCAGTCGAATCCGGTATGCTTGCTGATAGTCACGGTTAACGGCCATCCTAACAGACCGCTCTGCACCAGTTTCTTCAGCGGCCTCACCGGCGTACCTAATCCGTAGAAGGTATCGGTAAAACGGAACCATGTATTCAGCCTGAACATACGTCCGTATTGTTTTACAGCCTCCACAACCCGTTTTCCTTCTCCGATTGTGCGTGTCATAGGTTTCTCGCACCAGATATCTTTCCCTGCTTTCGCAGCTTCTACCGACATAATTCCATGCCAGTGGGGTGGTGTCGCTATGTGGACAATGTCTACATTCGGGTCTGCTATCAGATCTCGAAAATCGTGGTAGGCCGCAATCTTATCCGCCACTAATTTTCGGCCCAGTTCCAGATGCTGTTTGTCTACATCACATACAGCAACCAGGCGAGTACCGGCATAGTTGAGATGACCTCGCCCCATCCCTCCGGTTCCAATAATACCTTTTGTCAGTTGGTCACTTGGGGCCACAAAGCCCTTTCCCAATACATGTCTCGGCACAACAGTGAAAACCACTATTCCACCGACTGTCTTTAGAAAATCTCTTCGGTTTGTTTTCATAATTTCAATTGATTTATAAAATATTATTTTAGTATAATTAATTCATGATAAATTATTGTAGCAAAGATAATCATTTGAGCATTGAATACAACATTTAAGCACCTATATATCTCTATGGTGTATATATACCTGCAAAAGGAACAGGTTTTCGCTTGAAATCTCATTGTTTTTTATTCAAAATCAATTGTTTTTCGAACAAAAAAACAATTGATTTATCCCATCAGGTCAGAGGAAATTAATCCATTCATAATGGCGTAGAAAGTGAGTCCGGCAACTGTTTTGATACCGAGCTTGGCTGTAATGTTTTTACGGTGGGTCAAGACTGTATTCAGGCTGATATTCAATTTATCGGCAATGTCTTTGTTGATGCTTCCTTGCACAACGAGTTTGAGGACGTCTGTTTCTCGCGCCGAAAGTTCCTTACTCCGTTCGCTGGAGGTATCGTTGTTTTCTTCGACCGAGAAAAATTGTTGCAGTTGTTCTATAATTATTTCCCCGGATGCACAGGCCGAGATACAATTATATCCTGCAGCAGGTGCTTCGGTACGATCGGCGGTAAGTACAACCGTTCGGGTGCGGCGGGGGAGGAAAAAGTCGGCATTGAGGATAAAAGTATCGGCATGGGTAAAGAAATAGTTGAAGTCTCCACCTATTTCCATAAAATGGCCGAAAGAGGGGAAAGAAACTATTTCTACCGGCGGAAAATAATCTGCCAGCAGACTTTGCAGGCCGGTAGTCTGTAAGGTATCGGCGAGTATGACGGCTATTCGTTTTGTTTTACGCATCGAAGAGAGGTCAGCCGAGGGCAGATTTTTCCATCGCTTCCACCATAGGTTTCAAGATGCGGAAACGGATGCGGTTGTGTTGTTTGATGTCTTTTTCCAGAGTACAGATAGCAGAGACAACGGCGTAGCAGAGGTTCAGGTTGTAGTCGCCCGAAAGGTGTTTTATAATGAGCCGTTTCAGATCTGCCAGCAGTGCTTCAATGGAATCTTCCGTTGGTTTTTCGGAATGAGATGAAAGGGGGAGGTCTCTGTGGGAGGGTGTTTTGTCTTGCAGTTTTTCGCTTAGTGTGAGGCAATAGGGGAACCAAATACGGTCGTCGTTTTCTATGCGTGCTGCGAGTTCGTTTTTAAAGGATGAAAAGAATTTGCCGATTGCCGAAAGTGTCTGGTTGCCGGGGCTGCTCATTGAGATGAACGATGAGAGATGGTGCTCAATATTGGGCAACTGAAACTGCAGGTAATACCGGTTGGTTTTCGTCAGGTAGTCGACGATCTGGGAGGTGTGAAACGTTTGCAGTTTCTTTTCCGGAAAATATTCTTCGTTGAGAAAAGTGTTGATTACTGCCAGCAGGAAGTCGGTATCAAGGTGATGTGCGTCACAGAGTTCTTTTACCGATTTATCACCCAGCCCAAGCCGGATACCGAAGCGGTTAATAATTGGAATGAGTGAGGGGTATTCTTCTACCACCTCACTCATTGTCATATCAGGATAAACTAAAGGCATTTATCAGGCTTCTTCCCATTGTTTGCGTAATAATTCTACGGCAGCGGGTACCACGGTGTTGCGGTCTCCCTGACAACCACATTCGAAACTTACGTATTTGTTGTACCCCAGCATCTTCAGCGCTTTGAATCCTGCCACATAGTTGTCTGCTTCTCCGTCTTCGCCCGGCATACTGCGCCGTTTGCGACTGGCTACGTGCACATGTTGCAAATATTCTCCGGCAGAGAGGAAGGCGCCCATGTCACAGGTTTCTTCGGCAGTCATGTGCCAAAAGTCTCCCATGCAGCGTACGCCCGGGTTGTTGATGTCCCGGCAGATAGATGCGGCATCGGCTACTAAGCGAAGGTAGAAGGCTTCCCGTCGGTTGAGCGGTTCGAAGATAACAGTCGTATTGTGCTCGACGGCGAAATTACCCATTTCGGTAAATTGTTCGCACAGGAAATCTCTCGTTTCCTGTGTATGGGGTAATACTGGTACCTGACTATTAAATGCGGGGACAATGATAACACCCACGGAACCCAATTGTCCGGCAGCCGTTATGATTTCCTTCATGGTATCCATACATTGTTTTCGGATGGTTTCGTCCGTAGAGAGGATAAATCCCTGGAAGCCGGCGCAGATAGCGCTTACCTGGATATTTCGTCCGTTCAGGGCCTGTTTAATCTCATCCACACGTCCGACCAGTCCTCTGCCTCCCGGTTCGAATCCTACAACTCCCAGCTTTTCCATGAAATCGAACTTTTCGTTCAGGCTTTCACCCGGAGCAATACCTTCCTGAAAAGAAATCTTCAGTTCGGCCGTTGTCTGCGTAGAGCAACAACTCTGTTTTTCATCCACGGCCGTTGCCGTTTTTCCGGAGCAAGCCGTCAATACAGGGCCGCCTACCGTAGCGATGGCGGCACCTGAAAGAGTCGATTTAAGAAATTGTCTTCTATCGAATACCATACTCTATTACTTTTTGTCGAGCGGTTTTCCTGGAACGGGTACTACAAAGCCGGACATATCCATCTTGCCCAGATTGAGGTCGGCGGGCAGATAGTCTAAAGCCGAAGCGGTCATGGCTTCCCAGGTCGTTTTTTCGCCGGTATAGGCGGATTCACGTCCCATGATGGCGGCCATATTGGCGACGGCTGTTTCGGAAGCCTGGTCGATGGGCTTTCCACTGCGGATATGGTTTATCCAGTTTACGTGTTCCAATACGTAAGGATTGGTTTGCTTGAAGTTGGCGCTTTCGGCTTCTTTGTCGAAGGCCCAAAGTACATTGCCTGCCAAGTCTTTTATTTCCATCGTAGCACTGTTCCACGAACCTTTGGTGCCTTGTATAAATTCGCTTACATTATTGGCGCAACCGTCTACCTGACGGCACATGCTATGCAGATGTATACCGTTTTCCAGTTCGAAATCAATGCTGAAGTTGTCGTACTGGTCACCTGTAACTCTCCGCTGACGTGATCCGAATCCTACGGCGCTGACGGGTTTGATGTATCCGGTAAACCAAGTAAATACATCAAGATTGTGCACATGTTGCTCCACAATATGATCGCCCGATAACCATTTCCAGTTCACCCAGTCGCGTATCATCCATTCGCAGTCACTCCATTCTGCCTGACGTTCACGGAACCAAAGCATGGACTGATTCCAATATACGGTACCTCCGGTTATTTCACCGATCAGTCCGTTTTGTATCTGCTTATAGGATTCCACATAACTACGCTGGTGATGACGTTGTGTCCCTGTTACTACACAGAGGTTTTTGGCTGCAGCCTGTTTAGCTGTTGCCACGATGGTACGATAACCTACGGGGTCTACGCAGATTGGTTTTTCGAGGAACGCATGTACGCCTTTTTCTGTTGCGTACTGGAAATGAATGGGCCGGAAATTAGGAGGCGTAGCCACAATCACTACATCCACGCCACTCTCTATTACCTGCTTGTAGGCGTCTAATCCTACGAAACGCTGGCTTTCGGGAATGTCGATACCTTTCTTTTCTTTCAATTTTGCGGCCAGACTGTCTACCCTGTCCTGGAATGTATCGCCCAAGGCTGTAATGGTCACACCATTGGCTGCATCAAGAAAGTTTTCGGCGGCCCCCGAACCTCGTCCGCCACAACCGATAACTCCGGCTTTCAGTTCTTTGCCGTCGGCGGCGAAGTCCACCAGGTCGGGCACATAATAGGTGCCGGGTTCTTTCAGCGGTTTAGGAGCTGCATCCTTTCCACCTCCTGCGCCGGTACACGATGATAATGCGACAGTTGTGCTGCCGGTTCCGATAGCGCCTAAAGCGCCGGCCATTGCCGAACTTTTCAGAAATGACCTTCTACTAATACTGTTTTCTTTTTTCATGATACTTTTATGTATGAGATTGTAAATAAATTTTATTTTGTTTTCATGTTTACATCTGGTTCGCACACTACCCGGAAGCCTATTCCTCGGATATCCGAATACCACCAAATACTTTTGGGTTGCTGCGGGTCTGTTTTCAACCAGGCTTCGTGCCGGGTATATCCGCGTGAGGCTACGCGCAAATCTGCCGCATCCGAGGTATAATTACCTCCGCGCACTACCCATTCTTCTCCTTCGGTTACGACAGGGTCCGTTACGCTTTCACCCCCTTTGCGATAGGCTTCGGGGTCGTATTTGTCCGTACAATATTCCATTACGTTGCCCAGCATATTTTTCAGTCCCAGCGGATTGGGTTTTACCAGCGATGGTTCCTGTGTTTTGTTATTGCTGTTCTTGATATAGATTACGTACGAACTGATGCTATCGGTTTTTGCGTCGAAGAACTTACGCCAGAATCCCTTGTCGGAGAATTTTCGAGGGTCTCCGTCGAAGAAATAAGGTGTTTGGGTTCCTCCCCTGGCGGCGTATTCCCATTCGGCTTCGGTAGGCAAGCGGTATTTTTTCCCTGTCTTGAGAGACAACCACTGGCAGAACGTTTCCGCTGCATAATGTGTCATGGTTATGGCAGGCCGGTCGCCTGAACCCCATCCCTGGTCGGGGAATCCGAACGGAGGCGTTGGGCCGGAAACGGCATCCACAAGGGGATTGCTGTTGTTCGCATAAACAGTTTCGGGAGGAGTGCGTCCTTCGCTCATGGTATTGGCATAGAAAGCCCAGTATTGATCCCAGGTTGTTTCCACTTCGGCCATGAAGAACGGGCTTACGGTGACGGTGCGGACGGGTGATTCATCAGGTTGATGAAACGCTTCCTTTTCCGTACTGCCCATTTGGAATGTACCTCCGGCCACGGCAACCATCTTGAATGAAACGGCTGTGCCCGGTATTTGTTCCGTATAGTCGGCAAACGAGGTGACTTCCGTCGGCACCTTAAAAAACAGACTGGTATCGACTGCCGCACCGGACAGATTCAGTCCCGGTATACCCGTCATCTTGCCATGCGTATAGTTGGGATTGTGATGTCCCGCATCCAGGTGGCAACTGATACACTGCAAATCCAGTTTCTTTTCGTTTTCTTCGTAGTACAAATGAGCGGTGACGGCATCACTTGTAATTCCTTCGGGGAAGAGATTTTGATGACACTCCTTACAGGATTCGTTCGGGATGTACGTTACGGCATGTTCGAGTTCCGACAGTTTGTCCCAGTCGAAATCGGCGCTGTCTTTCGTCATCCATCCCCAGGCGTCCTGTAAGCCCAGCCGGGCTTTGGCGGTGTAATGTGCCCAAGTATCATGTTGTGGCGGGAGATGACAGTCTACACAATGTACTTTTGTTCCGCTTTGGTTATTCACATGTTTTGACAACTTCCAACTGGCTTCTACATGCGGATGCACATGGCACATCATGCACGACTCGTCGGAAGAAAAATAAACAGACGTCAGATACAAACTTACAACGCAAGCCGCTCCCAGAAACAGGCCAGCCAGAAAAAGGAGTAATTTTATTCTCCCCGGTTTGTTTTTTCCGGATGAATAACGATTAGATTCTTTCTTTATCATTTGTTTTTTTATGGTACACTTTTAAGTAGTTCGGAAATCGGCAATAAAAGTAGCATAATCTTATGTAAGACACGCTAAAAAAGTATGATTTTTTTATTACATACCGTTTATTCAATCCATTTTAGCCATTTCTGTTTATCATTGTACCCGGCTTCCACCATGGTTTCGATAAATTGCATTCCTCTTACACCGTCGTAAACAGTTGGGAAGTCCAGCATGGGGCCTGAAGGTTTTTCTCCATTGGCTACCGCACGCACGGTGGTACTGAAATTCCGGTATATGTTGGCAAACGATTCGATAAAGCCTTCCGGGTGTCCGCCCGGAGTACGGGTATTGTATTTGGTACCGTCTGTCAGGAAGCCGTTATTACCCACGCGGATAATTTCTTTGGGTTTATCGTTCCATTTCAGGTACAAACTGTTGGGTTCTTCCTGATGCCATTCCAGGCCTCCTTTTTCTCCATACACACGGATGACAAGGCGGTTTTCTTCGCCGGCGGCTATTTGAGTACAGGTCAGCACGCCTGTTGCTCCGTTGTCGTATTTCAGGAAAGCGGCTCCGTCATCGTCGATAGGACGTCCGGGAGCAAAGGCTTTCAGGTCGGCGCAGAGTTCGGTTACTTTGGCTCCGGTTACATACTCGGTCAGATGCCAGGCGTGGGTGCCTATATCGCCTACACTGCCGGCTTTGCCGGAACGTTTCGGGTCGGTACGCCATCCGGCATTGTTTCCTCCTTGCAGTTCGATTCGTTCGGACAGCCATCCCTGTGTATATTCTACATACACACGACGCAGTTTGCCGAAATCTCCCCCGGCTATTCTTGCCTTGGCTTCCTTTATAGCCGGATAGCCCGAATACACATGTGTGAGTGCGAGGATAAGCCCGGTTTCTTCCACTTTCTTCCGTAAGAGTTTGGCTTCTTCCAGCGAGAAGGTCATCGGTTTGTCTACTACGACGTGAAAACCTCTTTCCAGCGCCATCATGGCCGGTTCGAAATGCCATTTATTGGGGGTTACAATGGTTACGAAATCCATCCGTTCACCTTCGGGAAGGCTTACTTCATGTTCGAACATTTCCTGATACGTTTTATAAATCCGGTTGTCGGGGAGGAAATAAGAGCGCCCGGAACTCAAGGAGATGTCAGGATCTACACTAAAACATCCGCAAACCAGTTCTATCCGGTTATCCATAAAAGCAGCACACCGATGGATGGCTCCGATAAATGCATCGCTTCCGCCGCCTACCATTCCCATTCTAAGCTTCCTGTTTGTCATATCTGTCTATTTTTAAGGTTACTGTTTTATTTATATTTTGTCAGCAAATTCGCTTCACTCGAAAAAAGGGGCTGTACTTACACTTTGCAATATCTTAAGCACAGCCCCCTGTTAAGCGGGTCAAAAATACATATTATTTTTTATTCCATACCAGGATTTTGCACTAAACTTTCATTACGTTTAAGTTCGTCACGTTTGATGGGTGCGAAATACATTTTTTTGTCCCATTTGCGGTTTTCGCGGAAAGACAAATCTCTTACGTAATAGTGATAGTCCCAAATATCCTCATTGTGTATATAAGGTTTGTTTTGCGTTTTGCCTGCTTTCAGACGTGCAAAAACGGTCATACCTGTCAACGTTTTATTGTTGGTCACATCGGCAATCATCCAACGACGCACGTCGAAATAACGTGAATCTTCAAAAGACAGTTCCGAACGGCGTTCCTGACGCAAAAATTCGCGCATATCCTCCTGATTGAACGACTGACCGCGTTTGGCAAGCGTCGTTTTGGTATCCGGACGGTCGATGCGGGCACGAATAGCATCCAGATAAGTAGCCGCTTCGTCCAGCTTGTTGAGCTCGATAGCAGCTTCGGCAGCGATCAGATACACTTCTGCCAAACGGATGTGAGGCCAGGGCACTACCTGCGGGAAGTTTTGTCCGTCTACCGTGGGATCTATCAGTTTCCTTTCGTAATAACTTGTCCAGGATCCGTTCCAGTCTTCGATAGGTCCCTGGCGGGTATCGATTCCGTACATTCCCTTGAAGGAGATTTCGCTTCCGTCGGGCAGGGTTACTTTTACATCCGATCCGTCGGAAAGTTCGTACACACCGCACTGCAGGTTACCCAGCGGAGTGGGATCTAACGGATAGCTGTCGGAAGGACGTTTTCTGCCCCATTCGCAACCGTCGAATCCTACATTCGCATAGAATCTGGGTTCCCGTCCGTTGTAGGGATTACCTATTTGTGACTGGCCTACTTTCGTCAGGGCATCGTTCAGGGAACCGTCTTCCATTTCAAAATGCATAACAAAATCCTGTGTGGGAGTTGTCCCCGACCAGTTGTGGTAGCCATTCGGGCCGTGCTGCAAGGGTAAGTTGTTTACTATTTTGGTGGAAGCAAACTGCTTGGTAAATATCATTTCATCGTTGTTGGAGGTAGCGATTTTCTGATATCTGTTTGCAATGTCGGAGATAGAACCGCCACGGCAATCTACTAATGCGTAGACTCCACTGCCGATTACTTCCTTGGCCGCATCCAATGCTTTTTGGTATAAGGCATTTCTGTCGCCGTTAAACTGATTTACGGGCAGTGTATTGATAACACGGTCGGCATAAAGCGGACTGGCTATGTGCAGGTTGATGCGGGCTTTCAGCGCAATGGCCGCCCCCTTGGTGGCGCGTCCCAACTTGGCTGTTTCGGGCAGCAGGCTAATGGCATTTTCTATATCTTTCGAGATGAAATCCAGGCAGGCTCCCACATCGCTACGCGGGACGCTGACACCTGTCAGGTCTTCCAGTCCGTAGGTGTCTTCCACGAGCGGAATACCTCCAAAAGCTCTGAGCAATTGCGAATACAGATAAGCACGCAGGAAATAAGATTCCCCTTTCATGACGTCCAGATTGTAGTCATTGTCGGGAGGTACATTATCAATATTCTTCAATACCAGGTTGGCATAATAGATTCCTTTATATACCCTGCTCCATTTGAACGGGCAGTTATCGTCATTATACCATTGCAAATCGCTTTCCGATACATTTGCTTCGTTTACGGCAATCTGTCCGTAGTTGTGCGTAAAATAAGCATCATCCGTCAGACCGGTTGTGGCATGTTCTCTGGCTCCGTCTACCACAAAATCATAAATCGAATTTACAACCGATTGTGTCAATCCGGCGTTTTGGAACACGGCTTCTTCCGTATACTGGTCGGTGGGTGTCAAGTCCATAAAGTCGGAACACGACGAAAAACCTATCATCAAAACCGACAAGGCTGTTATCAGTAGCTGTTTAAATTTTGTTTTCATAAATCTTGTGTTTTAGAAGGTTGCTGAAATACCAAAGTTAACGATCCGTCTTTGGGGATATGATGTAATATCTTTCTCGATTTGTTCCGGATCGGCTACTTTCAGTTTGTCTATCGTAAACAAATTGGTAGCGTTGGCAAAGATGCGCAGCCGGCTGATTCCTGCTCTCAGCAGATAATTATCAGGTAAGGTATAACCGATTTCCATGTTTTTCAAACGGAGATAATCGCCCGAACGCAGGAAATACGTATTACGGTTGTTAATCCAGTATTGATTTTCGCGTTCGTACGTACGGGGCCCGCCGGCATAGGGATTATCCGGCGTCCAGCGTTTGTCGTAGTAATCTTTAAGGAAGTTACCTACCGTTCCCGACCAGGTCTGTATGTATATTTCGGAGCCTGCCGCACCTAAAAACAGCGCCATCAAGTCCCAGTTCTTATACGTCAATCCCACGTTGAATCCGGCTACCAACCTCGGCTCGGCATTCTTGTCGCTGCGTACGCGGTCGTCGGCATTAATCTGTTTGTCGCCATTCACATCTTTAAAACGGATATCGCCCGGCACAGCACCCGTCCAGTGAGGATAGGCATCTATTTCCGACTGGTCGTGGAAGATTCCGTCGGCCACGTAATACAGCCCGGCCCCACCTGTCAGGTCGGACAGGTTGTTCGTGGTGGGCAGACATCTGCCGGTAGCCTGCTGATATTCGGGGATACCCGGTGTTTCGTCCCAGAACAGAATTTTGTTTCGGGCATACGTCCCATTCACAGAAAGATTGTATCCGAAATCTCCGATTTTATCGTTCCAGCCGATGATGGATTCAATCCCGCGGTTTTCCATCTCGCCTAAATTCTCGCGCGGAAGAGTGATACCTGTAATTTCCGGCATGGAGGCATTACGGCTTATCAACATATTGGTGCGCTTGTGATAAAAGATATCGGTATCCCAGCTCAGGCGGTTGTCGAGGAACTTAAATTCAAAGCCTATATCGTATCCCGTACCTACTTCCCAGGTAATATTGGGGTTGGGGGTACGTGTGGGATACAGACGCTGTTCTTCCGACGTGCCGAATATATATCCGTTTTCCTGGAATCCGAAGGTATTCAGGTACTGGATACTGCGGTCGTAGTTGTTGTCGGTATTTATCAGGGCGTCGTTCCCGGTTTGTGAAATAGAACCGCGCAGTTTGAAATAGTTGATCACGTCTCCCAGGTTTTCTTTCCAGAAATCTTCTTCAGACGCGCGCCAAGCGGCCATGATGCCGGGGAAGAATCCGTAGCGTTTGTCGGCGGGGAAGCGGTAGGAACCGTCGTAGCGCCATACCACTTCAAGCAGATAGCGTTCGAGGTAATTGTAGGATACACGTCCGAAATAGTTCAAACGGGTTTCAACCCACGAATAGCCCTTATTGGTTGCATCCTTTACGCTACCAGCATTGATCTCGGTGGCGGCGTCGGAAAGGTAATACCGCCGATAAGCATCCAGCCTGTCCATATCCTTGCTCTGTCCTTCTATACCTACGGTTACTCCTACCGTATGCGAGCCGAAGGTGCGATCGTAGCTGAGCACGGAGTTCAGCATCCAGTCTGTCTGGTCTTCCGTTTCGCGGGTTAAGCGCGGGTCGCTAATCCACCGTTTGGCGGAACTCAGTCCGGCGCTGCCTGCCGTAACGCCGTCCCACGAATACAGGATGACCGGTTTCTGGAAGAGTTTACGGCTATGGAAACGTTTATCGTAGGCCGCATTGCTCACCCATTTCAGTCCCGTCACCCAAGGTATCTGAACGTTCAGCGTTAGGTTGTTCTGGATATAATAGGTCTTTTGGCGGTCGAAGCCGGCGGCATCGGTAGAAATGATGGCCGGATTGTCGCCGTATTCAATGTCGGGGCCGGCTTCGCCGGTAGGCCAGTAAGCGGGATAGATGGGTTTGCCGCGGCGCAGCGCAGAAAAGATACTGCCTGCCCCTTTGGCCGGATATTGCCGGTATTCAAGGCGGGAGGTATTTCCGTACTGTATGCTTACGTACCGACTGGTCTTGATATCCATATTCAAGCGCAGGCTGTACTGATCGTAGCGGTTGGCGCTTTTTTTATAGATCCCGTCTTCGCCGTTGGCCGCAAAGTTTATGTAATACTTCATCTTGTCGGTACCCCCGTTTATGCCTACATCGGCACGATACGTGGGAGAGACCGATTTAATAGCCGCTCCATACCAGTCGGTGTCCGGATGTCCCCAGGGGTCGGAACCGTCCTGAAACAGCCTCAAATCTTCCTCGGAATATGTACCGGGATTGATTTCATTCAGCATGGTAGCGTACTCGAAAGAGTTGGCCATTTCGGGTAACCGGATAGGCTGCGAATACCCGTACTGTCCTTCGAACGTCACGGTGGCCTTGCCTTCCTTGCCCCGCTTGGTCGTTATCAGGACAACCCCGTTGGCAGCACGCGATCCGTAGATGGCGGCAGCGGCATCTTTCAGCACCGACATACTTTCGATTTCAGAAGGGTTCAGGCGATCGAATCCACCCGAACGATCGGGAATACCGTCTATTACGATTAAGGGATCTTTACTTCCCAGTGAGTTTGTACCGCGGATACGGATAGTCGTTCCGCCCCCGCCCGGTTCGTCCGAACGCTGGAAACCCAGCACACCGGGCATACGTCCCAGCATGGCATTGGAAAGGTTGGTCGTAGGCGAGGCTTTGAGTTCTTCGCCGCTTACACTGGCCACCGATCCGGTCACCGTTACTTTACGCTGTGTGCCGTAGCCTACGACTACGACTTCTTCCAGTCGCTGGGTATCTTCCCGGAGCGTTACATTAATCACGGCCTGATTTCCCACCGTGATTTCCTGCGGGAGATAGCCGATATAGGAAAACACAATCACCGCCTGCCCGTTGGGAGCCTGAAGGGTGTATTTTCCGTCCACATCCGTGATAGTGCCGGTTGTGGTTCCTTTTATTTGCACGTTGACACCAATCAGCGCTTCGCCGCTCTCGTCCGCAACGGTTCCCGATACGGCGGTCTGGGCAAACATCTGTGTTGAGGTGCATAATAGTAAGAATAAGGAAAGCAGGTATGCTGCATATTTTCGCATACCGTTTTTGTCTGTTTGTTTGTTGAAAGAAGATTTTCTCATGTTTCTTCGTTTGTTGTTAATAATAAGGTTATACAATTGGGTATTAAATACCCCATTCTCTGTAAAAATAAATCCTGTCATACACATCCCATAGGCATATAGATTTTAAGTTAGACATTGTTTTTTCATTCTCCTTATACATTATATATATGTGTAGATAATACGGGAGCCATCCCTCCTTCCTCTCATTTTCGAAAAATCCGGCGAAAAATGGAGAGAAAAAACCACCGTATAAACTGCACAAAATTATCCTTTTTTTTGGAATAGAAATGTTTTTTCTCTAAAACACTCAAAAAAAACTTTATCTCCCTGATATCTATAGGATTTTTTAATACTCGAAACGCCTTGCGCAGGCTCGCCGTTCCCGTTCTCCGCACCTCCTAAAGATGGGTAATTTATACGGTCGTTTTTTCTCTCCATTTTTCGCCGGATTTTCCGGAATGGAGGGGCATCGTACCGTTTTTTGTTATATCTTCTATTATACTAATGTATAGAAGAAGGAAAAAAACAATTGTTTAACTTAATTCTATATGCCTTATGAACAGTACATGATGCGATTTGTTTTACCGAAAACCGGGTATGTTCCATGCCCTATTGTATAACCTTTATTTATTAACAACAAACGAAGAAATATGAGAAAATCTTCTTTCAACAAACAAACAGACAAAAACGGTATGCGAAAATATGCAGCATACCTGTTTATCTTATTCGTAATGCTATGCACCACCGCACAGGTGTTTGCCCAGACCGCCGTATCGGGAACCGTTACGGACGAAAGCGGCGAAGCGCTGATTGGCGTCAACGTACAGGTGAAAGGAACCACAACCGGCACTATCACGGATGTGGACGGAAAATACACCCTCCAGGCTCCCGGCGGACAGGCGGTGATTGTGTTTTCCTATATCGGCTATCTCCCGCAGGAAATCACGGTGGGAAATCAGGCCGTGATTAATGTAACGCTCCGGGAAGATACCCAGCGACTGGAAGAAGTAGTGGTCGTGGGCTACGGTGTGCAGAAAAAGGAAACGGTGACGGGTTCCGTCTCCACCGTGAAAGGCGCCGATCTGATTAAGACCCCTACGGCCAACCTCTCGAATGCCATTGCCGGACGTCTGTCGGGCGTGGTGGTATTTCAGCGATCGGGAGAACCGGGATACGACAATAGCAGCATCCGAATCAGAGGCTCGAATACGCTGGGCAACAACGACCCGCTGATTGTAATCGACGGCGTGGCGGCACGTGCCGGCGGTCTGGAACGCCTAAATCCGAACGAAATAGAAAATATGTCGGTTCTGAAAGACGCTTCCGCCGCTATCTACGGAGCAAGGGCTGCCAACGGCGTAATCCTGATTACTACCAAAAACGGAAAGGCAGGCAAAAAGCCGGAACTTACCTATTCCTTCAATCAGGGATGGGGACGTCCCGCCGTATTGCCCAAAATGGCGGATGCCGCAGAATATGCGGAACTGAGAAATGAACTGATCGTCAATGACGCCATGATCAATCCCGCGCTCGGAGAACAGCCCGCTTTCCCCAATCCCTGGAAAACGGAGGAGGAAATACAGAAATACCGCGATGGCTCCGATCCCTGGAGGTACCCGAACACCGACTGGCTGAAGGAAACCTACGCCGACTGGTCGCCGCAGCGTATACACAATGCTACGCTGGAAGGAGGGTCGGAAAAATTCAGCTATTTCGCCACCTTCGGACATACCTTTACCGACGGGTACTACCGCAATTCGGCCAACAACTACAAGCAGTACAACCTGCGTATCAACCTGAATGCCGAACTGAACGACTGGGTGAAAGTGGGCGTGAACCTGATGGGACGGCAGGAAAACCGGAATTACCCCAGCCAGTCGTCGGGCGACGTACTCTGGTTCACCTCCCGCGGACGCCCCACCGACCAAGGCTACTGGCCGAACGGACTGCCCGGACCGGCGCAGGAGTACGGACGGAATCCGGTGGTGGCCGCCTCCGACGAAACGGGATACGACAAAGACAGAAGGTATTATATCCAGACCAATGCCAACGTGGAAATCACCCAGCCCTGGATAGACGGACTGAAGCTGTCGCTGAATATCTCGTACGACAAATACCTCCAGCATCGCAAAAAATGGTTCCAGCCCTGGTATCTCTACACCTGGGATATGGTATCGATGGAAGCAGACGGCGTGACGCCCAAACTCGACAAGGGGCTGAACTATCCGAGCCATTCCGACCCCAGACTCGACATGTATTCCGAAGACCAAACCAACCTGGTGGCCGGCGGTATCCTGAGCTACGACAAAACATTCGGAGACCACAACCTCACCGTGCTGGTCGGGACCGAACGGGACGAATCGGACAATTCCTATTTCGAAGCCATGCGACGCTATTTCCTCTCCAACGCCATACAGGTCTTTAAGGCCGGTGGAGACAAGGAAAAGACAAACGACAGCGGAGACTGGAGCAAAAACTGGAACCGTGCCCGACTGAACTATTTCGGACGCGTGGCCTACAATTACCGGGAGAAATACCTCGCCGAGTTCGTCTGGCGGTACGACGCCTCCTATATGTTCCCCGAAGACACCCGCTACGGATTCTTTCCCGGCGTACTGCTGGGATACAGAATATCGGAAGAAGATTTCTGGAAAGAAAAGCTCTCCTTCATCAACTATCTCAAACTGCGCGGTTCGATCGGACAGATGGGGAACGACCAGGTCTACTACGATGATGAACTGAGGGAATACCAGTACCTGCCTACCTATTATTATGAGTGGGGATACATCATCGACAACCAAGACGTGAAAGGTCTTCGCATAAGCCGCTTCCCCAACAACCAGATCACCTGGGAAGTGGCCACCAATATGAACGCAGGAATCGAGGCCAGAACTTTCGACAACAGGCTCTACCTCGAACTGGATTATTTCTACAACAAGCGTTCCAACATCCTCTGGAGACGGAATGCCTCCGTCCCGCAAACGGCCGGACTCACACTGCCCGCCGAAAACATCGGCAAAGTGGACAATACCGGATTCGATCTCAAACTGGAATGGGGCGACACGGCCGGCAAGGACTTCTCCTACCGCATCGGAGTCACCGGAGGATATGCCCGCAACACCATCAAATACTGGGATGAAGCCGGAGGAGCTCCCGAATGGCAAAAGTCCACAGGACACCCCATGAAAACGGATCTCTATTACATCTTCGACGGAGTGTTCAAAAACTGGGACGAAATAAACGACAAGGAGAACCGGCCAAACTACGACGGTATCACCAGCGACAAGGCGCTGCAGCCGGGAGACATGAAGTTTAAAGACATCGACGGCAACGGAAAAATTACCCCCGACGACAGAAAACGCTTCGACAAAAACGACGAACCCAAATGGATGTACGGCTTCAACGGTTTCTTCCAATGGAAAAACTTCGACCTCAACTTCCTCGCACAGGGCGCCGCAGACTGCTGGACCAGGGTCTACTTCGATTCGGGAGACATCGGAAACTACCTGAAATCCGTCTACGACAACCACTGGTCTGTCGCCAACCCCACGGATCAGCATCCGCGCGTGCATGCACGGGGAAAATATTATTGGGACAACGAGGCAGGACTCAAAAACACCTACTGGATGAAGAACACAAGCTACATCCGCCTCAAAAATATGGAGATAGGATACACCCTGCCCAAACACATCGTCGAAAAAACCCGCTTCTTCACACAGATGCGCGTCTATGCCAACGGACAGAACCTCCTGACCCTCTCCCCGTCTACCGACCTCGACCCCGAAATGACCCAGGCCAACGGGGCGAAAATCCCCGTACCGAAGATTGTAAACATCGGTTTCTCAGTAACCTTCTAAAGCGTAAAAATTATGAATATGTATAGCAAAAGAATAAAAACAACCGTCGCACTCTTCGCCGTGCTGCTGCTCGGCAGCGCCTGCAACGACGACTTCCTGAACACCCAGCCGCAAAGGGAAATCACCGCCGACGCACTCTGGAAGGAAAGCGCCCTGGCAGAAGCCTACATGTACGACGTCTACTTCACCTTCCAGGACGCCGGATTTACGGAAGAACTCCAGGCCTCGGCCACCGACGAAGCCCTGTTCACACACGGACGCGAATTCAGGGAAACAAACGCCGGAGCCGTTACCGACGTCAACCTCGGATGGTTCAACAAAACACAGAGCGGACACCAGTGGGAACGCCTGTACAAAAACATCCGATCCTGCAACGACTTCATCGAAAACGTAGACAATGCGGAGTTCGACATAAAGTACAAAACCCAACTCAAGGGCGAAGCCTACTTCCTGCGTGCCTACTTCTTCCACCGCCTCACCAGAGGCTTCGGAGGCATCCCGCTCCAACTGCGCGTAACCCAGCTCACGGACGAAAACTTCGAACTGCAAAGAAGCTCCTATACCGACTGCATCAAACAGATACTGAGCGACCTCCAAAACGCCGCCGACCTGCTGAAAGACCGTACCTTCGCCAACACACAGAAAGGACGCGCCACCCTGGCCGCCGTCCTGGCGCTCAAAGTACGCGTGCTCACCGACGCCGCAAGCGATCTGCACGACCAGGCCACCGCCACCGCCAAAGTGCCCCTCTTCGCAACCTATCCCCACAAGGAACTGATATTCCATACCGAAGGAACGCGCGAAGACCGCTGGAGAGCCGTCAAAGAAGCCGCCAAAGCGCTTATGGACAATCCCATGGGACACGGACTCTCCACCTACGGAGGCGAAGGACTCACGGCAGAAGAAAAGGCGCAGGCCATCTGGGAATTTTTCGGCAAGGAAAGCGAAGAAAACATCTTCTCGCGCTACTTTATCGACACCAAGGACGAAAGCGGAACCAAGATGCCACTCTTCAACGGCCCGTCGGGCTATCACGCCTGGGGAGGCAACACCCCGGTACAGGATCTGGTCGACGCCTACAGCATGTCCGACGGCACCCCCTTCGACTGGAACAATCCCGAACACAAAGCCGCGCCCTACAAAAACCGGGAACCCCGCTTCTACGCCTCCATCATGTACGACGGAATGCAATGGATTCAGCGCCCGGCCGATTTCGCCGTCAACGAACCGACGGGCACCATCCAAACCGGCTATTACCAGACCGACCCCGCACAAAGCAAGGAAGCCTACTACCCCGGAATGGATACCCGCACCGGAGGAGGCGAAAACTGGAACGCCACCTACACCGGATACTACCTGAAGAAGTTCATCCATCCCGCTTCCGGCGACCACCGGAACAAGATAAACTGCCTCTTCCCCTTCATCCGCTATACCGAAGTAGTGATGTGCTACCTGGAAGCCTGCATCGGACTGGGTGAAACCGCCGAAGCCCGGACGTACCTCAATCTGCTGCGCCGCCGCGTCGGCCTTCCGGATGTAACAACAGACGATCCCGCGGAATTGCTCAAAATCTATCAGAAAGAACGCCGGCTGGAACTCCTCTTCGAGGAACACCGCTACTGGGACGTACGCCGCTGGCTGCTGGGCAACGAATCCCCCGGCCTGAACGGACTTCACGGCGTAGAAGTAGTCGCCACACTCAAACCGGGCGTCGGAAAGCAGGACCGGTACGAGCACGACGAATCCCGCTGGAACTACACCTACACCGTCATTCCCCTCATACAGGAAGGACGCAAATGGGTAGACAAATGCTACTTCCTTCCGATACACCGCGATGAAATGAACCGGAACGCCCTGCTGGAACAAAATCCGGGATACGAAAACTGAAGCAGCAGGAATATCCCTTCCGCACCGGCGAAGTAAAAACCAATCAAGATCCGGTACGATGAACAACAAACGGCCCGACGAAAATTTCGCCGGGCCGTTCACTGTTCACTGTTCACTGTTCACTATTCACTGAAGAAGTCATCCTTCGCTCATCGTGGCGGGGTACTGCACGTCGAGGAGGATGGCCAGGAGTTCGCCGTCTTTCAGCACTTCGGCTTCGGCTACGTCTATGCCTTGGAAGGGTTTTATAAAGAAGGTATTCAGGTTCGGGGCATCCACCAGAAGGCCGATGGGGGTTGTGCCGTCGGTATCGAACAGGAAGTCGGGGATCGGGAAGTCCTCCACGTCCTCCGTATCGGAATAGCCGAGGCGCAGGATGCCGTTCTTTGCAGCGGGATAAAGAGCGGCGGCAAAGGCGGCGGCGTCTGCGGCGCGAAGCGACATCTGCGTGCCGTAGCCCGGCATCTGCTGGCTCTCGCCCAGCGTTTCCTGAGACGCGACGACAAGCTGGGGCGTCGCATCGCCCGGTTCGGAAGGTTCCCCGTCGGGAGGTGAAGGCTGGTCGCCGCCGCCGGCGTGATATTTCGGATTGCGGCGGGCGTAGGTCGCTTCGTGTTGGCGCAGATAGGCGTTGATGAACAGAATGATTTTCGACAGCGCCTCGCTCACTTCGGCGTCTTTCGGCACCTGCAATTCATTGATACGGTAGAAGGTATTGATGGCCTCCACCGCGACGTCGAACTTCTGTTCCACGTCTTTGCGGGCTTCGAACATGCTTCCTTCCTCCTTTTCTTCTTCCTCTACAAGGGCGCGCCCGGCGTAGAGCGTCATAAAGTCTTCATTGTCTTGCTCAAGACGGGCAATTGCCGCACCGGCGCCCGGTATCAGCGCCACCTTTTCGGCATGCTGCTCCTTGGCAAAGTCCTGCACAAGGTTGTCAAAGAGGGCGGAGGATTCGTTCATCGCCACATAATAGGCGCTGCTGTAATTTTCCATCATCCAGAGGAGCAGGTCGGCTGCCGTTTTTACGGAAGGCGTCGCGCTGTAGGAAGCCGATTCAATCAGACGTTTGAGCGCCATATAGGCCGTCTTGCGTTTCTCGTGCGCTTCGTTGATTTGGGCTGTCTCCTCCCGGCGGGCTGCCCGTTTATAAATCCGGTCTTCCTTGTCGAAAGCCTGGCGGAAGAGATTCCATATCAGCAGAAGAGCTGCCGGCTTGACGCCGATGATTTCCACATTATGTACGATATTCCGGAACAAATCATAATGTTCCGCATTTCTCAGATGCGCTAAAAATGCTGATTTGTAAGTAATTTTATGCATGGTAGTTAGTTTTAAATGGTTTGCTGTATTTACTTTACTTATTATTGGCCACGAATATAGCTAAATGCTATGGTATACAAAAAAAATAAATACTTAAAAAATATTAAATTTAAATCCATATAAATGTATTAATTATGATCAACGCGTTGTTGGAGCTTCATACATTTGTATGGATGATAATCAATGCATTGTTTGAGCTTCATACATTTGTATGGATGATGATCAACGTGTTGTTGGAGCTTCATATATTTGTATGGATGATGATCAACGCATTGTTGGAGCTTCATACATTTGTATGGATGATGATCAACGCGTTGTTGGAGCTTCATACATTTGTATGGATGATGATCAACATGTTGTTGGAGCTTCATACATTTGTATGGATGATGATCAACGCATTGTTGGATCTTCATACATTTGTATGGATGATAATCAACGAATAGTTGGAGCTTCTTATTTATAATGAAAAAGTCCCTTCGGGACGTTATCTTCGTCACCTTAGGTCATCAACCTGAGGCGGGCGACGACGGCGGCATGTTTTGATTTTTTTGTACGTTTGCAGTATGAATCAACCTAATTAAATAAGGAATGGAACGAGACAGGATTATTTTCGACATGATCGAGCGGGAAAGGCAACGGCAACTGAAGGGTATCGAACTGATTGCTTCGGAAAACTTCGTGAGTAGCCAGGTGCTGGAGGCTATGGGAAGCGTGCTGACAAACAAATATGCGGAAGGGTATCCCGGTAAACGGTACTACGGAGGCTGCGAGGTGGTGGACGAGAGCGAAACGGTGGCTATCGAACGGCTGAAAAAACTCTTCGGCGCCGACTGGGTGAACGTGCAGCCTCATTCGGGCGCTCAGGCCAATGCGGCGGTGTTTCTGGCCGTGCTGCGTCCGGGTGATACGTTCCTGGGACTGAATCTTTCGCACGGAGGGCATCTTTCGCACGGTTCGCCGGTGAACAGCTCCGGCATACTGTACCGCGCCACGGAATATAATGTAAGGGAGGATACCGGACGGGTGGACTACGAACAGATGGAAGAGGTGGCGATGCGCGAACGTCCGAAGCTGATTGTGGGTGGCGGTTCGGCCTATTCGCGCGAGTGGGACTACAAAAGGATGCGCGCGATTGCCGACAGCGTGGGAGCGCTGCTGATGATCGATATGGCACATCCCGCCGGACTGATTGCCGCCGGACTGCTGGACAATCCGCTGGAGTATGCCCACATCGTGACGTCCACGACGCATAAAACGCTTCGCGGACCGCGCGGAGGCATCATCCTGATGGGAAAAGACTTCGTGAACCCCTGGGGGAAAACAACGCCGAAGGGAGAGCCGAAGATGATGTCTCAACTGCTGGATTCGGCCGTATTTCCGGGTATCCAGGGCGGGCCGCTGGAGCATGTGATTGCCTCGAAAGCCGTGGCCTTCGGCGAAGCGCTGGAACCGGAGTATAAAGTATACCAGACGCAGGTGAAGAGGAACGCGGCGGCCATGGCGCAGGCTTTCACGGACAAGGGATATAAGATTATATCCGGCGGTACGGACAATCACAGTATGCTGATAGACCTTCGCTCCAAGTTTCCCGACCTGACGGGCAAGGCTGCGGAAAAGGCGCTGGTGGCTGCCGACATTACGGTGAACAAAAATATGGTTCCCTTCGACAGTCGCTCGGCCTTCCAGACCTCCGGTATACGTGTGGGAACGCCTGCCGTTTCTACCCGGGGCGCCAAGGAAGCGTTCATGGGCGAAATCGTGGAGCTGGCGGACGCCGTGCTGTCGCATCCGGAATGTGATAAAACCGTTGCGGCCGTGCGTGCCGAAGTGAACCGGCTGATGGGGCAGTATCCCCTGTTTGCCTGGGAGTAGAAATGGATACATTACCTAATTTATATAGTTTATGAGAAACGTATACGTGATTTGCGCCCTTTCGGCGCTTGTTTTTTTGAGTTCCTGCGGCGATTCGGCCGTAGAGAAAGTGTACAACGAGGGTATCCACGTGATTCCCGCCCCTCTGAGCCTGACGGAGCATGAAGGGACTTTCAGGCTGAACAAAGGTACGGCCTTCTATGCGCCGGCTCCGGAGGCAAGCACGGTGGCCGCCTTTTTTGCCGGCAAACTGAAACGTTCTACGGGCTATCCGTTTGCCTTTACGGAGAAAGAGGGCGCCAATACCGTCGCGCTGCTCCTCGACGCGGCGGCAGACATGCCGGAGGAAGGCTACCGGCTGGATGTATCGCCCGACGGAGCGACGGTGAAAGCCAAAACACCCCGCGGACTGTTCTACGGTATGCAGACGTTTATGCAGTTGCTGCCCGCCGAGGTGGAGAGTCCTTCGCCGGTGAAAGGCATTGCCTGGTCGGCTCCGTCGGTGGAGGTGGTCGACGCTCCCCGTTTTGCCTACCGCGGCGTGATGCTGGATCCCTGCCGTCATTTTATTCCGGTGGAAGACGTAAAGAAGCAGTTGGACGTTATCGCCCTGTTCAAGATAAACCGTATGCACTGGCATCTGACCGAAGACCAGGGCTGGCGTATCGAAATAAAGCAATATCCCAAACTGACGGAGATCGGCTCTAAAAGCCCGAACAGCGAAGGCTTCTATACGCAGGAGGAGGTAAAGGAAATCGTGCAGTATGCGGCCGAGCGTTTCATCACCGTAATCCCCGAAATAGAACTGCCGGGACATGAACTGGCGGCCATCTCGGCCTATCCCGAACTCTCGTGCGAGGGAAAACCCATCTCCATGCGTACCGTATGGGGTGTGGAAGAGGTCGTGCTGTGCGCCGGCAAGGAAAGCACGTTCGAGTTTCTTGAAAATGTAATCGGGGAAGTCGCCGCGCTTTTCCCGTCGGAATACTTCCATATCGGAGGCGACGAATGTCCGAAAACGAGCTGGGAGAAGTGTCCGCTCTGTCAGCAGCGCATCCGCGAAGAAGGACTTCAGGGCGATGCGCATCACAGCGCCGAAGAACGGCTGCAAAGCTACTTCGTGCAGCGCATCGAAAAAGTGCTGACGAAATACGGAAAAAAGATGATCGGATGGGACGAGATTCTGGAAGGCGGACTGGCGCCCACCGCCACCGTCATGTCCTGGAGGGGTGAAGAGGGAGGCATTGCCGCCGCAAGCATGGATCATGATGTAATCATGACGCCGAGTACCGACGGCATGTACATCAACTTCTATCAGGGCGATCCCAAAATAGAACCGGTATCCATCGGCGGATATATCCTGCTGGAAAAAACCTATGGCTACAATCCGGTGCCCGACACGCTGGAAGCCGCCGGGAAAGCCCACTTCATCAAAGGCGTACAGGCGAATATCTGGTCGGAATACCTGTACAATACCGATCTGCTGGAATACTATGCGTATCCGCGTGCACTGGCGCTGTCCGAAATTGCCTGGTCGGCGCCCGAAAGGAAAGACTTCAAAGACTTTGAACGGAGGCTGAACAATGCGCTGGTACGCCTCGACGGTCATTCCGTCGGCTACCATATTCCCCAGCCGGAACAGCCGGGCGGATCGTGCAACTTCGTAGCCTTTACGGACAAAGCCACGCTGGAATTCAAAACCACCCGCCCCGTGCAAATGGTCTATACCACCGACGGCTCGGAACCGAATCCACAGTCGCAGGTATACGAATCACCGCTGGAATATACCGAATCGGGTACGCTGAAAATACGTTCCGTACTTCCTTCGGGCAAGATGAGTCCCGTACGCGTCATTACCGTGGAAAAACAGGTGCCTTCGTCACCCGCCCTTCCGGATGCGGAAGGACTGACGCCCGGTCTGCACCTGAAAGTATTGAGGGCAACAATCGGAGAGTTTAAGGACGCAACGGTGCTGGCAACCCCCGCCGGCGAATGGAAAGACAGCACGCTGACCGACCTGAGGGACATCACCCGGATAGAACCTTCCAACAACGCCATGCGCGGCGTGACGCAGTATGCCGCCGTGGCCGAAGGATACGTGCAGATTCCCGAAGACGGCGTGTATTACTTTTCGAGCGACAACGAGGAGGTATGGATCGACGGCGCACTGCTGATTAATAACAGCGGCGAGGTGAAACGCTATTCCCGCCATGATAAATCGGTGGCGCTGGCAAAAGGTTTGCACGCATTCAAAGTGGTATTTTTAGGTCACACCATCGGAGGCTGGCCTTCGAACTGGAACAACGGCAGCGTACAGATTCGCAAGTCCGACGCCGAAAAATTCAAACGCATATCGCCCGATATGCTGTTCCATTAAACATAAGGAGCGGGTTGCCGTACTGAATCGGCAACCCGCTCCTTCTTTAATTTCCCGTCAATAAACTTCTCTGGCTACCTGATAGACGCTGTCGGTAGCCATAAATGTATAGAAATGCAGGCTGGGCGCCTGATGGGCGATAAGGTCTTTGCATTGCTGTTTGCACCATTCGATTCCGACGGTTTTAGCCGCTTCGTCGGATGTGCATTTGCGAAGTTCCGCGGCGAGGGGTTCCGGTATTTCCGAGCGGAAAACCCTGGGAAGTACGTTCAACTGATTCCTGAACACAATCGGCTTGATACCCGGTATGATGGGTACGGTAATCCCTTCCTTGCGGCAGCGGTCTACAAAAGCGTAATACTTCCGATTGTCGAAAAACATTTGTGTAACCAGGTAACCGGCGCCGTGTTTCACCTTCTCCTTTGCGTAGTACAGATCGGATTCCATATTCGGCGCTTCCTCATGCTTTTCCGGATAGCAGGCCATGCCATACGAAAACGGCGTTTCGTTGGCCTCGAAAGCAGATCCGTCGAGGGCGATACCTGTATTGAAATGGTTTACCTGACGCTGCAAATCCGTAGCATGTTCATGATACAGGGCGGCGTCCTGCTCCGGGGGAGCAAGCGTTTTGGTATCTCCCCGAAGAAGAAGGAGGTCGTACACTCCCAGGAAATTGAGGTCTATCAGGGCGTATTCCGTTTCATCTTTCGTAAATCCCTTACATATAATATGCGGTACGGCAGTGATACCGTATCTGTTCTGTATAGCCGAAGCAATGGCCACGGATCCGGGACGCTTCCGGATATTCACCTTCTGGATAGTGCCGTCGGGCTGTGTTTTATAAAGATATTCGCTGTGATGGGAGGTGATGTTGATGTATTTGGGATCAAACTCCCTCAAGCGGTCGATTACATTATATATATTCCGGATACTGTTTCCTTTTACAGGGGGAAGTATTTCGAACGAAAAAGCCGTGCGTTTGCTGTTGTGTATATGTTCAATGACCCTCATAGTTCTGTGATTATTTTGATGCAAATGTAGCAAATATACTGTTGAATAGTTTACTTTTGCAGCCGTAATCTAATAAACGGAATCAAATGGAAAATGTTATCAACTGGTCTGAACTCTCTTTCGGGTACATGAAAACAGACTATAACGTAAGATGTTATTATCGCAACGGCCAATGGGGCGAACCGGAAGTAAGCTCTTCGGAAATCATCAATATCCACATGTCGGCCACCTGCCTGCACTACGGACAGGAAGCCTTCGAAGGACTGAAAGCTTTCCGCGGCAAGGACGGGAAAATCCGCGCCTTCCGTATAGACGAGAATGCCAAACGTATGCAGTTGTCCGCACGTGGAATCATGATGGCCGAATTTCCCCCTGAAAGGTTTGAAGAAGCCGTATGTAAAGCCATCAAACTGAACGAGCGCTTTGTCCCTCCCTACGGAAGCGGCGCATCGCTATACATCCGCCCCCTGCTGATCGGTACGGAAGCGCTGATAGGCGTAAAGCCTGCCGATGAATACCTGTTTCTGATCTTTGTTACGCCCGTAGGCCCTTACTTCAAGACCGGATTCAAGCCGGCGCCTGTCTGCATCATGCGTGCATACGACCGTGCAGCTCCTCAGGGTACCGGCACGTACAAAGTGGGCGGCAACTACGCTGCGAGCCTCGTTGCCGGCCATAAGGCGCACGAACAAGGGTATGTTGCCGTGCTGTATCTCGATCCGAAAGAAAAACTGTATCTCGACGAATGTGGCCCCGCTAATTTCTTTGCCATTCGCGACAACACCTATATTACGCCGGAATCGAATTCGATTCTTCCGTCGATTACCAACAAGAGCCTGATACAACTGGCCGCCGATATGGGGTTGAAAGTGGAACGCCGCCCTATCCCCGTGTCCGAACTCAGTACGTTTGAAGAAACCGCCGAATGCGGCACAGCCGCCGTAATTACCCCTATCTCCCGGATAGACGATCTGGACGAAAACCGTTCCTACGTGTATTCGAAAGACGGCAAGCCGGGGCCTGTCTGCGAAGAGCTTTACAACAGGCTCCTCGCAATTCAGACCGGCGACGCCCCCGACCCTTACGGCTGGGCAAGAATCATAGACTGATCACACAGTACATCCGGGGCATCGTAAAGCCCTATTCTGTTTAAGACGGGAGACGCCAGGCCCCGGATGTTCAACCGCAGTTCTTTCGCTGTGGTACGGGGGAAGCACAGGATACGTTTATATCCGACCGTGGTTCCCTCGCCGACGACCTCCCAGCCGGCGGCGGATTCGTCCCGGCTTTCCAGCGTAAAATGTGCGATACGCTGTCCCAAAGGAATATATTCCTGCACAAGAAAACGGTTGAACGCGACAGCTTCGGGCAGGCTTATTTCTATGCTGACGGTCTGTACGCCGTCGTCGGTTGCCCAATACGAATCGTAATCCTCATTCAATAAATGCACGGCGGCATACTTCCGCGATCCTCCCCTCGTATTCAGGGCGCGAAGCGTGGCTCCGTCCAGCAGGTTGCGGGCGAAACAGGCCTCAACGGCACGCTTAAACTCCATCAAACGGGTGGAATCGCCGGGGTGTATGCGTCCTTCCCGGTTAGGAGGTACGTTCAGCAGCAGGTTTGAGTTTCGCCCTACGGATGTGTGATAGATATCGACTAAATCCGATACACTCTTTACCTTGTCGTCCGTCCGGGGACTGTAGAACCATCCCGGACGGATGGATACATCGGTTTCGGCAGGAACCCAGGCCTCGCCATCCATATTGCCGGCGTTCAGGGTGTCGGAAGGAGGCGCTCCCAGTCCCGGTTCGAAGCCTTCCACATGCAGGCGCGACCAGTTGGTTTCACCGGCCACCCCTCTTTCATTGCCCACCCATCTGCAACCGGGGCCTACATCACTGAATATAACGGCGTTCGGCTGATGCGTATAAACCGTATGGCGGAACAGTTCCCAGTCGTATTCCTGCCGGTTTCCTTTGTGTGCATCGCCGTTTGCACCGTCGAACCACTGTTCGAAGACCGGACCGTAGCCGCTCAGTACCTCGGCCAACGTATTTGCGAATACCCGGTTGTATTCCGGTGTACCGTACGCGGGATGATTCCGATCCCAGGGAGAGAGGTAGACGCCGAACGCCAGTCCGTATTCCCTGCAGGCTTCCGACAATTCCCTCAGGACGTCTCCTTTCCCTTCCTTCCAGCCGCTTTCGCGTACGGTATGTGTGCTGTACCGACTGGGCCAGAGGCAGAATCCGTCATGATGTTTGGCTGTGATAATAATGCCTTTCATTCCTGCCGCTTTGGCGGTAGCCGCCCACTGCCTGCAATCCAGGGCCGAAGGATTGAACACTGCGGGATCTTCCTTCCCGTTTCCCCATTCCACGTCGGTAAACGTGTTCGGCCCGAAATGGACAAACATATAATATTCCATTTGCTGCCATTTCAACTGCTGCTCCGTGGGGACAGCGCCGTAAGGTTCGGGAGGCTTCACGCCTTCCGAACACGAGGACAGTAGGCCGGGCGACAGAATAATCACCTGAAAAACAAACCATAAAAATAGATCTCTCATAAATAAAAATAGATTTCTCATAATTTAATCAGTTTAAAAGGATAAAGAAAGACACAAACATAGGTAAAATCTGCGGTTTGGAAGTGTGCGACGCAAACGTCTTCCGCCGTATGCCTTTTCCCGCAACACAGAAATATTATCTTCCTCGTCTCCCCGGGAAGTTTCCACCTCTGGGAATTTTTTTGCCATACGTATAGAAATTTATTTTCCAGTACTGAGAAATTTATTTTCCAGTACTGGAAAATATTTTTTCCAGTACTGGAAAATTTTCTTCCCTAGGAAGGAGTATCCACGGGAAGGGATATAAAGATAAATGTCGTGCCGTACGGGTATTTTTTCCATCCGGGAGGTTTGCCTCCACTACGCTCGCAGGGGAGGAATTTAGAGGGGGGATACTTTTTTCTACAGAAAATTATTTATACATTTGCCGCCGTATTGAAAAAGCGGGGTGTAGCACAGTTGGCTAGCGCGCCACGTTCGGGACGTGGAGGTCGGACGTTCGAGTCGTCTCACCCCGACAGAGTTTGAAAATAACCATTCGATTACCGGGTGGTTATTTTTTTGTCTCGTCAGTCGCTGTTTGAAAAAATAGTACATTTGCCCTAATGCATGAATTGTCGATAGCTCAGCACATCGTAGAACTTGCCGAAGAACAGGCTCGCAGGCATCAGGCTTCGGTTATTGAAGAGATTGAGATAGAAATCGGACGCATGGCCGGCGTCGAACCGAACACCTTTTGCTTCGCCCTTGCAAGCGCCGTAAAGCACAGTATGCTGGAACATGCACGTATCGTACGCCACGATATAGACGGCGAAGGAATATGTGCCGATTGCGGCGACTGTTTCAAGGTGGAAGCGCTATTCGATCCCTGCCCCCGATGCGGTTCGTATGCCGTCCGGCTGACTAAAGGAAAAGAACTTCGTGTAAAATCAATTGTCATAAACAAATAAACATTATGTGCAGTACGCATGACCATCATCCTCATGAACGAAAGGTTCTGTCCGTCGAAGAGGACGTCCTCCACCGGAATAACCTCCTTGCCGAGCGCAACCGGGGTTATTTTGAAGCCAAACAGATAGTGGCGCTGAACCTGATGAGTTCTCCCGGATCGGGAAAAACCTCCCTTCTGGAAGAAACTATCCGCCGCCTGAAAGACCGCCTTGCCATCTACGTGATCGAAGGCGACCAGCAAACCTCACACGATGCCAACCGCATCGAAGCCCTTTCCGTTCCCGTCTTTCAGGTGAATACCGGGACGGGATGCCATCTGGAAGCCGACATGGTGAACCATGCCGTCAAACATTTAGCTCCGTCCGAAGGATCGCTCCTCTTTATTGAAAACGTGGGGAATCTGGTTTGCCCTGCCATGTTCGATCTGGGCGAAGCGCACAAAGTAGTAATCGTCAGCACAACGGAAGGCAACGACAAACCCCTGAAATACCCGCATATCTTTCAGGAGGCCGACGTGTGCATCATCAATAAGACAGACTTGCTGCCCTACCTGGACGACGCCGACATACAAACCCTGCGCGAGAACGCCCTGAGGGTGAATCATCATTTGCAGTTGTTCGAACTGTCTGCCACCAAGGGCGACGGCATGGACGCCTGGTGCGCCTGGCTGATAAATAATACAGTGAAATCTTTTTAAATCATAGAATATGATAAACCGGGAATTAATTAATCCGCAAAGCATCGTAGTGGTGGGCGGTTCCAATAATGTGCATAAACCGGGCGGACGTACTGTGAGAAACCTGCTGGATGGAAAATACAAAGGGGAACTCTACGTGGTGAACGCCAAAGAAACCGAAGTACAGGGACTGAAGTCGTACAAAGACGTGCGGGACATCCCCGACACGGAGCTGGCCATCATTTCGATTCCCAGCAAATCCTGTCCGGAAGTGATGGAGGTTCTGGCCGGAGAAAAGAAAGTGAAAGCCTTTATCGTGGTCTCGGCCGGCTTTGGTGAAGAAACAAAGGAAGGAGGCCTCCTGGAAGAACAAATCCTCCAAAGTGTAAACGAGGCCGGCGCTACCATGATAGGCCCCAACTGCATCGGCGTGATGAACATGAATTACCAGGGCGTATTTACGCAACCCATCCCGGAATTCCATCCCGAGGGAGTCGACTTTATTTCAAGTTCCGGAGGAACCGCGCTTTTCATTATCGAATCGGCCTTAACGAAAGGACTCCGGTTCTCTTCCGTATGGACCGTAGGCAATTCCAAACAAACGGGCGTGGAAGAGGTGCTGGAATATATGGATCACCATTTCGACCCCGTACTGGATTCTAAAATCAAGATGCTCTATGTGGAGAGCATCCGGAATCCCGACAAATTGCTGTTTCATGCCTCGTCGCTCATCCGCAAAGGATGCCGGATTGCCGCTATCAAGGCCGGAAGCACCGAATCCGGCAAACGGGCTGCCTCGTCGCATACGGGAGCTATTGCCAGCTCCGATTCCGCCGTGGAAGCGCTGTTCCGCAAAGCCGGTATTGTGCGCTGCTTCAGCCGGGAGGAACTGACCACGGTGGCCTGCATCTTTACGCTGAAAGAAATCAAGGGCAGGAACTGCGCCATCGTGACGCACGCCGGAGGGCCTGCCGTGATGCTGGCCGACGCCCTGTCCAAAGGCCGCGTGAATGTGCCCAAGCTGGAAGGCCCGGTGGCCGACGAACTGAAGTCGAAACTCTTCCCCGGTTCCGCCGTAGGCAATCCGATAGACATTATCGGGACAGGAACGCCGGAGCATCTGGCTACGGCCATCGACTATTGCGAGAACCGGTTTGACGAAATAGACCTGATGATGGTCATCTTCGGAAGCCCCGGACTGGTGAAGCTGTATGATACCTACGAGGTGCTTCACAGGAAAATGGAAGAATGCAAAAAACCCATCTTCCCCGTCCTGCCTTCCATCGTCACCGCCGGACCGGAAGTGAAGAGCTTTATAAAGAAAGGGCACGTAAACTTTTCGGACGAAGTAACGCTGGGCGTTGCCCTCTCGCGGGTGATCAATACACCCAAACCGGCCGGCCTGGACATCCAGCTCTACGGCGTGAATATTCCGGAGATTCGCCGGATGATGGAGACCTTCCCCGACGGATACTTAAGCCCCGACGATGTACGGAAGGTACTGACAGCCGCACAAATCCCGCTCGTAGAAGAATGGGTTACGGCAGACAGGGACGAGCTGACCGCCTTCGCCTCGAAGGTGAAGTATCCGGTTGTCGTCAAAGTGGTAGGCCCCGTACACAAAAGCGATATAGGCGGCGTGGCGCTCAATATCCGCAGCGAAGAACACCTGATATTCGAATACGAACGGATGATGAGGATGCCCGACGTCTCCGCCGTCCTCATACAGCCCATGCTGAAAGGGCAGGAACTCTTCCTCGGAGCCAAATACGAAGACCGCTTCGGACACATTGTCCTCTGCGGTCTGGGAGGCATCTTTGTGGAAGTCTTGCAGGATGTATCCTACGGCCTGGCGCCGCTCTCGTACAGCGAAACCTTCTCCATGATTCGATCCCTGCGGGGCTATCCGATTATCAAAGGAACAAGAGGACAGCAGGGGATCGACGAACAGCAGTATGCCGACATCATTGTACGGCTCTCCACCCTGCTGCGCATATCGCCCGAAATCAAAGAAATAGACATAAATCCGCTGCTGGCCACCGCGAGAGGCTTATTTGCCGTGGATGCACGCATCCGGATTGAAAAGTAATTGTATATTTGCAGAGGTCAAACAAGTTATAATAATTTACACCATGAGCAAAGAAATTGAACAGCAGTATGACGAGGAAGCATCCGTAAAGTTTATACAGAACTACCTCCCCCAGGAGTTGAAGGACAAGTTCAGCGACGACGATATCCTCTATCTGATGGACCTGGCTGAAGAATTTTACGAATCCAAAAGAGATACGGATATCTTCGACGAAGACGACGAAGAGGAACTCGTCCAGTACATCCTGAAAAATGCAAAGGAAGACGGAGTAGGCTCCTTCGAACCCGAAGCAATTCAGCACATCCTGAACGGCGAAATGGAATACTGCGAATCGATCCACTTTTTTTAATCGGGAACTATACTTTATCCTTATTAATAAGCAAAACTTATGAGAAATTTTCAACTCATCACGGCCATACTCCTTAGCATGGCCATGCTGTTCGCCGGTTGCGGCGCCAGCTATACCCTGAAGGGTACGGGAATCGGCGCCGGAGCAGGCGCCGGAGTTGGCGCCGGAGTCGGCGCCATTGCAGGCAATACGGCGCTGGGCGCCGTAATCGGCGCAGCGCTGGGCGGTACGGCCGGCGCATTAATCGGAAAAAAGATGGACAGGCAGAAGCAGGAACTCCAAACCGTCATCCCCGATGCAACGATCGAAAGCGTGAACAGCGGCGAAGCCCTCAAAATTACCTTTGATTCGGGCATCCTCTTCGCCACCAATTCAAGCACCGTGAGCGACGCATCCAAAAATGCGCTGCGCAACTTCTCCGCCAGTCTGAAAAACAATCCGGATACCTACATCCGGATCGTAGGCCATACCGATAATACCGGAAGGGTGGATTACAATCAGACACTGTCCGAAAAACGCGCACAAAGTGTATTCGACTATCTGCAGAATCAGGGCGTCCACAGCAACAGAATGACCTACGAAGGCAAAGGAGTGCACGAACCGGTGGCCGAAAACCATACCGCCGAAGGACGCGCACTGAACCGCCGCGTGGAAATACTCATCGTGGCCAACGAAAAGATGATTCAGGAAGCCCAACAGGGCACCCTTCGCTAAATCCTTCCAAGCCGGGAAGCAATCGCCAACTGTCCCACCGAAATCCCTCCGTCGTTGCACGGAATGCGGGAAGGAACATACAGCGAAATTCCCCTGGCGGCACACAGCCGCCGAAGCAACCTCACCAGATATTTATTCTGAAAACAGCCGCCGGAGAGCACCAGCTCTCCGGCGTCCGTTTGCGCCATCAGGACGCACGCCTTCTCCACAAACAAATGAGCCAGCGTGGCATGGAAGCGGGACGAAATATCCCCCGCCGGAATCCCCCGTTCCCTGTCCCGCAGCATGGCACGCATCACTTCGCGGAGGGAAATAACCTCGCCGCCGGCATCCGCCGGATAAGGAAGCGGAGATCCGGCGGCGGCCATAGCCATTTGCTCCAGCAGCACGGGAGCCTCGCCCTGCCGCGTCGCCACGTCGCAAACGCCCAGCAGCGATCCCACGGCGTCAAACAGACGCCCGGCGCTCGACGTGAGCGGCGTATGCACCCGCAGGTCTATCATGCGCCGCAGGCCGGCGATGCGCTCCTCCCCTACCCTGTCGTTAAAATCGGCGGGAAACGGCAGTTGCCAAACATGCAGGCACGACGCCGCCATACGCCAAGGTTCCAGCGAAGCCCTGTCGCCGCCGGGCATCGGAAGGTATTCAAAGTGGGACAGGCGGCGGTACGACTGACGATCGCAAAGCAGGAACTCCCCGCCCCACACATGCCCGTCGTCGCCCAGCCCGGCGCCGTCCATCACGATAGCCACGACTGGGCGATGCAAGCCGTATTCCGCCATGCAGGCCGCCGCATGGGCATGATGATGCTGCACCCGCAGCAGAGGCAGCCCCAAAGTTGCGGCCCAACGCTCCGCCTCGCGGGACGGGAGATAGTCCGGATGCAGGTCGCACGCCAGCCTCCGGGGCGAGAAGCGGAACAGGCGGCTGAAGCGCTCCAGCGATTCGGTATAGGAGAGGAAAGTTTCCCAGTTCTTCAAATCGCCGATGTAGGGGCTTTGCAGGATCGTGTCGTCCTTGCCTATTGCAAAGGTGTTGGATTGCTCGGCGCCGAAAGCCAGGATGCCGTCCACCGGCTCCCCGGCAAAAAGCGGTTCGGGCGCATATCCCCGCGCGCGGCGTATCAGGCAAGGCAGCGTATCGCACACCTGGAGCACGGAATCGTCCACCCGGTTGTAAATCTCGCGGGTATGATGCAAAACGAGGGATACCTCGCCGCCGAACTGTTCGTCGGCTTCCGCTTCCGTCCGGGCTATGGGACAATCGTGCCGGTTGCCGCTGGTCATTACCAGCGCCGGCGTCTCCAGCCTCCCGAACCAGTCGTAATGCAGGGGCATATACGGCAGCATCGCGCCCAGCGTGCACATTCCCGGATTCACCGACGCAGACAGCGCGCGCCGTTGCTCCAGCAGCACGACGGGACGCCGCCAGGAGACGAGGCAGGCCTCCTCCGCTTCGCTCACTTGGGCATAGTTTTTCAGCGCCTCCATGTCGCGAAACATTACGGCGAAAGGCTTCGTATCGCGCGCCTTGATCATCCGCAGCCGTTCGACGGCCTGTTCGTTCAGGGCGTCGCACACCAGGTGGTATCCGCCGACGCCTTTGGCCGCTATCACTTCTCCTGCGCGCAGAAGGCCGGCCGTGAGTTCGAGCAAATCCGCGTAGCCGTCATACCGCACGCCCTTATAACCGGCATAATAAGACGGGCCGCAATGGTTGCAGGCCACGGGCTGTGCGTGGAAACGGCGGTCGGTCACCCGGTCGTATTCTTCGCGGCAGCGCGGACATATAGGGAAGGGCTGCATCGTGGTATGTTCGCGATCGTAGGGCAAATCGCGGAGGATGGAGAAGCGCGGCCCGCAATGCGTGCAGTTGACAAAAGGATAGCTCAGCCGGTGAGCTTGCTCCGCGCGATCGCGCATACATTCCGGGCAAACGGCTATATCGGGTGCCACCTGCGTCACTCCGTCCGCGTCGCCCCGGCTGGGAGCTATCGCGAAGGCCGTATAAGCAACGTCGTAAGGAGCCGGCGCGCAGTCGATGGTATAGATGGAAGCGGCCGGCGGATGCTCGTCCCGGATTCGCCGGATAAAACGTTCGCAAACTTCGTCCGAAGCAAACGCGGCGCGTATCGCCACGCCGCCGGTATGGTTTGCCACCTCGCCCCTGACGCCTTCCTCCATCGCCACCCGATACACAAAAGGACGGAATCCCACCCCCTGCACCAGTCCGCGGATACGAATTTCATATAGCTTCATCGCCTCTTTTCTGCAAATGTAGAGATTTATCATCACGGCTATCCTGCAAAAAAAAATACTATCTTCGCACACAAAGTTCCTCCGGTTAATAATGAAAACATATATGCAAATGAGGCATTACTTACTGCTCTTTTCTCTTTTCATTAGCATTACTTGCAATGCAGAGAAATACTATTACATAATTATTGGTTCTTTCCCATCCGAAGAACGTGCTAAATCGTTTATAAAAGAAAGCGAAGCAGACAATAATAATTTGGGGATTATCCAATATAGGGATACAACTAAGTATAGAGTTTTTTACGATAGATATGACGATGCGAATCAAGCCAGACAAGCACGAAGATCGTTATTGAACAAAATAGAAGGCGCATGGATTTTGCCGGTCGAAAGAGGCCTTGAGAAAATCAATTACCCTAATCTGCAAGCACAAGATTCTACGGATAACATACAGCAGCAATCTTCGCAGCCGAAAGCTGAAGAAAAATCTCCGGAAAAACCAAAGCCATCCACTCCGGATCATCCTATATTTTTTGTCGGACTGGGACTTTTGGGAGTGCTGGTTTTTATTACTGTTTATTCATTAATAAAACGGAGCCGCAAAAAGAAACCGAAACCTCAAGAGAAAAACAACGAACCGGACGTAATAGAGAAACCGAAGCCTCAAGAGAAAAACAACGAACCTGACGTAATAGAAGAACCGAAACCTCAAGGGGAAAACAACGAACCTGACGTAATAGAGGAACCGGAACCTACGGGAGCAAACAACGAATCGGACGTAACAGTAGATCTACCTGTTGCAAGGGTAAATTATTCAAGTGACCTGCTGGACGAAAGAACGGATTCCTATCCTATTCTGAAAATGCCTAAAACAAACAGTGTCATTAGAACACACAAATATGGAAAAACTCAAAGAAGAGGGTATAAGGAAGAAGATTTTCAAAAATCAATTCAGCAATATGTTGATTCTTCCTTTGAAATCTCAGGGGATATTCGCCTGACTACCGGAGTGCGTCCCTATGAACCCGATATAGCCATTATTCACAAGGATATTAGAATGGACATTGAGATTGATGAACCCTATACCGGCATAACCCGAACTCCTATACATTGCGAGGGAGATGATACGGTAAGAAATACATATTTTACAGATAGAGGCTGGATTGTCCTCAGATTTACCGAACGTCAGGTACATACACAGGAACTGGAATGTCTGAAACAGATCGCATTGGTTCTAAAATCAATCGATCCAAACATTCCCGTCCCGGATGTCTTAAGCTCTACCGTTCATTTAAACCGGGAAGATACATGGGATATTGCCCAGGCTCATCAATGGGAAAAAGAAAAGTACCGGGAAACATATTTGGGAATTGATTCTTTTGGTGACTCGCCAATCCTATCAACTCCTGTTGTTGAAGCATTAGACGGGCAGGAAGCTCTTGAAGAATCACTCATAGAAGCTACTCCTCTTGGCGAAGTCGACAGTAGCATACCGGTTCACTTCAATAAATCCAATATGCACGAAAGGGATAATAGAATAAGATTTTATCCCGAAGACCATATTTATACGATTGATGGAGTCCAGGCATTAGCGGTCAGCACCGTTATTTCAAAATTTTTTCCCGTATTTGACGCAACACATTGGTCTACAATAAAGGCTCCTCAATATATGATGACGCCCGAAGAACTTAAAGAAAAATGGAGAAAAGATGGAGAAGAAGCTGCCCTGAAAGGCACATTTCTACATAAACAAATAGAGAATTATTATCTAAAGCAAGCCTTTGAAAAGACGGATGAGTTTCATTTGTTCGAGCAGTTTGTGCACGAGCACAGCCATCTGCAACCATACAGAAGCGAATGGAGGATCTTTGATGAATGGTATAAAATCGCCGGAACCATTGATTTAATAGTCAGGAATAACAATCATTTTGAAATCTACGACTGGAAGAGAAGTAAGAAAATCATAGACAAAATCAGCGGCAATCCAATAACCGATAATCCATGGAATCAGGGTATAGGGCTTCTGAAAGATATTCCCGATACGGACTACAATCATTACTGTTTACAGCAAAGTATATACCGTTATATACTGGAAACAAGATACGGCATACAGGTATCGAATATGTATTTGGTCGTACTTCATCCAAATTATGATACCTATTATAAAGTAGAAGTACCTTACCGGGAAGATAAAGTAAAAGAGATACTAAACGCATTGTATGATAGATGACAGATAACCCCTTAAATCAAAACAAACCAATATGTGCCTTGCCGTACCGGGAAAAATAATCCGTATAGACCGCTCCGTGCCCGAACTGGCCATGGCCGAAACGGATTTCGGGGGAATCCTCAAGCGCATCTGCGTCCAGTGGGTGGAGGTGGAAACGGGCGACTACATCCTGGCTCATGCCGGCATGGCCATCGCCGTGATCGACCCCGCGGAGGCGCAGCGCACGCTGGACGACTTCGACGCCATCCTCCGATCGCTCTGAAACGACTGCTCTTCCATGAAATATATCGACGAATACCGTAACCGCGAACAGGCCGAGGCGCTGTGCCGGGCTATCGCCAGGGTCGCCGTCCGCCCGTGGCGCATCATGGAGGTGTGCGGAGGACAGACGCACGCCATCGCACGCTACCGCCTCGAAGAGATGCTGCCCCGCACGGTCTCCCTGCTGCACGGGCCGGGCTGCCCGGTCTGCGTCACGCCGGAGCACGTCATCGACCGGGCGATCCACCTGGCTTTGCAGCCCCGCGTCACCCTGGCCACCTTCGGCGACATGATGCGCGTGCCCGGAAGCCGCAGCGATCTGCTCCGCGCCAAAGCCGGCGGAGCGGACGTACGCATACTGTATTCGCCGCTCGACGCCGTCGGCCTGGCCGCCGGATACCCGGAGCGCGAGGTGGTGTTTTTCGCCGTCGGCTTCGAGACCACCCTGCCGGCTCACCTGGCCGCCCTGAAGGAAGCCCTTCGCCGGAGACTGCGGAACTTCTCCCTCCTCACGTCTTTTTTCACCGTGCCTCCGGCGATGGAGGCCATCCTTTCCGACCCGCAGTGCAGGGTGGACGGTTTCCTGGCGGCGGGGCACGTATGCGCCGTCACCGGCAACGCCGCCTACCGTCCCCTGGCGGAGAAGTACGGCACGCCGGTCGTCGTCAGCGGTTTCGAGCCGCTCGACCTGCTCTACGGCATTTACCGCTGCGTATGCCGGCTGGAAGCGGGCGAAGGCGGGGTGGAGAATGCCTACAAACGCGCCGTATCCGAAGCAGGCAATCCCCGCGCCCTTGCACTGATACGCGAAATGCTGGAACCCTGCGGCGGCGAATGGCGAGGTCTCGGCCACATCCCGCAGAGCTGCCTCCGCCTGAGGGAAACCTGCGAAGCCTTCGATGCGGCGAAGCGGTTCGCCTTCCCTCCCCCCTCCCCCACTCCGTCCGGCTGCATCGCCGGAGAAATCATGCGCGGACTGGCTCAACCCTCCCAATGCCCCTGCTTCGGCACATCCTGCCGCCCGGAGCATCCCGCCGGCGCCCCGATGGTATCTTCCGAAGGCGTATGCGCCGCCTACTTCCGAATACGACCTGAGGCAGCGACGCAGAGGCCGGACGACGCCGCTCCTGCCTTAGGTCGGTGACTTAAAGAAAATGCCGGGGACTCATTGCCCGCCATCCACTATTCACAGTTCACTATCCATTATTCACTGTTTACTGTTCCACTTGCGCTAAGGCTTGCCGGAAACTTCCGGTACGGAGATCCTCCGGCAAACCGGCTCCGGCGGAATTTTTAGCGCTGCGATCCACAAGTGGATCGGCTCTGGAACATTTTTTTTGAAGCCGATCCACTAGTGGATCGGGGCAAAATATTTTTTTTTGAAGCCGATCCACTAATGGATCGAGGCAAAAACATTTTTTTTGAAGCCGATCCACTAGTGGATCGGGGCAAAATATTTTTTTTTGAAGCCGATCCACTAGTGGATCGAGGCAAAATATTTTTTTTTGAAGCCGATCCACTAGTGGATCGGGGCAAAATATTTTTTTTTGAAGCCGATCCACTAGTGGATCGGGGCAAAAATATTTTTTTTGAAGCCGATCCACTAGTGGATCGAGGCAAAATATTTTTTTTTGAAGCCGATCCACTAGTGGATCGG
>JAISMW010000038.1 GCA_031276545.1 Tannerellaceae bacterium | reverse complement strand
CATAATTTTCCGGTTTTTATGTGACAAAGTTACAAAAACCGGTTGAAAACAGCAAACTTTTTTACAACCATATTATTGATATTCAATAAAATGATGGCTTCATAAGGACTGACTATTTACAAATTTATTTACAAATAAAAATAATATGTTTTTCAACATGAAGTTGAATCTTACCTGTTCATATCAACGGAAAAGCCTGTCAACTTCAGTAAATGTATTGCACTCTACATAGCTATATGTAAGGTTATTTCTCTTAACTCCGCCGCACCCGCATCAGCTCCCTCCCCGGTGGACGGTGAGCTGAGGGAAGGGGAAGTTGATGCCCTTTGCCTGGAAGGTCTCGTAAACAGCGCGGTTGACGTCGAAGTAGACGTCCCAGTAATTGGAGGATTGTACCCATACGCGTACGACTATGTTCACGCTGCTGTCGGCCAGGGCATGCAGCGCGATGAAGGGCGCCGGATCGGTCAGGATGCGCGAATCGGCGGACAGGATGGACTCCGTCAGGGCTTTTACTTTTCCGTAGTCGGCGCCGTAGTCTACGCAGAAAATCCATTCTATGCGGCGGAGTTTTACGTTGTAGTTGGTTACTACGCCGCTGCTGAGCGAACCGTTGGGAATATAGATCAGCTTGTTGTCGGGCGTATTCAGAATGGTGTGGAAAATCTGTATTTCCTTTACCGTACCTTCCGTGCCCTGCGCCTGGATATAGTCGTTCACCCGGAAGGGTTTGAAGAGCAGGATAATCAGCCCGCCGGCAAAATTGGAGAGGTTACCGCTCAGGGCCATGCCGACAGCTACTCCGGCCGAGGCCAGCAAAGCGGCAAAGGAAGTGGTCTCGATGCCCAGAGCCCCGATGATCGAAACAATCAGGAGGATGATCAGCACCACATTGACCGTACTGGCCACAAAGGATTTTACGGAGGGATCGATGTCCCGTTTGCTTAACAGTCGCCTGATTAATTTATTTACTAAGCTGATGAGCAATTTCCCCACAAAGAAAATCACCGCAGCCTTGATGATCACAAAGCCCAAAGACGTTCCCTGGCGGAAAAGGTCTTCCAGCAGCACGCCGAAGCGCGAAATCGAATCCATTTGAAGTGTCTCCATCGTATCTGTTTTATAGTTGTTTTATTTTACTTTCGGACGGTATTCGGGTGGCATCGCGAGGGGGTTGCCGTCGCGCTGCGCATAATAATGGGGCAGGAGGAGTTCCAGACCGGCTTCCTGGAAGGCGTCGTGAATGCGCTGGTTCAGGTCCGAATATATTTTCGGCAAGTGATCGGCATTCTTCACGTAGGCGTTAATCTGGTAGATGGGATAGGAATCCGCCAGGGCTGTCTCCAGCACAAAGGGCTTGGGCTGATGCTCTATGCCGGGCGTCTCCAGGGCGGCCTTGATCAGTAACTGATGCACCTGCTGCCAGGGGACTTCGTAGCCGGAGCCTACATCCGTGTGGATAATCAGTCCGTATTCCCTGGCCGAGGCGCTGAAGTTGGTCGTGTGAGACGACATGATGAAGGAATTGGGAATCGTCACAATCTCGTTCTTGGGCGTACGGAGGCGGGTCACGAACGGCGTCTTCTCGATGACGTGTCCTTCGGTGTCGTTCAGTTTGATACGGTCGCCCACTCTGAACGGACGCATATAGGTGATCACAAAGCCGGCAATGATGTTCCCGATCACCGTGGTGGAACCGAGCGAAACAATCAGCCCTACAAACACGGAGATCCCCTTGAATATGTCGGACTGCGAACCGGGCAGATACTGGTAGATCATGGCAATCATGAAGGCATACAGGAGGAAGCGGACGATGTTGAACGTAGGTTGCGCCCAGTCCGGATAAAAACCGTTTATCTTCAGCTTCCCGCTTTCTATCTCGCGTGCAATGTACCGGATGCCTCTGATGGTATACCGGATGCACAGGTAGATAACCGTGATAATGAACAGGTTCGGAATGTAGTGTATCACCGACCGGAGAATCATCTTCACAGGCTCGAATACGTACGAAAAGAGCGTGAAGGCAATCGACTTCGTCTGGGGAAAGACGGAGAAGAGCATCGGAATCGTGAACAGAAGCTGGATGAAAATAAGCACCCACTTCAGCACCTTCGAGAAGAACAGGAGGATGAGGCTCTGCCGGCGGGTGTTCAGAAACTCATAGTCGCGGATTACGATGGGCTTCAGCCTGCTTTGCCGCAAACGGATAATCCTGCGCCGCAGTTTGCGGAACGCGTAGTTCGTCAGCATAATCAGAAGCGCCTGGACGCCGACGATCAGGACAAAAAGACCCGTGCGTTTCGCCGTTTGCCATATTCCGTACGTCTTCCTCAACTCCCCTATTTTTGCGGAAATGGGGGCGAAGTACTTCCCGGCCAGTTCCGGACGGCTGATGCCCGTCGAGGCGGCGTCGCGGTCGGTGATGCTGATCAGCACCTTTTCTCCGCACATGATGTCTGTCAGATAGGCGCCTTCTTCAATATGGAGCGTGTCGCTCCCGAAAAACAGTTGTTTGCCGGCCTCCAGAATGGCTGTCCGGGCATTCTCCGCACGCCGTTCGGCGCTAAGTCCTCCCTGGCCGGAATGAATATGGAAAAGCGTATCGCCTTCCACCACTACCGGAACGCCCGGCGGTATCTCCGCACGCAGCGAATCCGTCTGCGCCGCAAGCGGCCACACGCAGCAGGCCAAAAGAGCTGCTGCCGTAAGGGATCGTAAAATTTGCGTTCTCATAAGCTATTGCTTTTATTAACTCAGTAATTCTTCTATCTCCGCCCACGTGAATTGCGACAGCGGATTGTTGCTGTTGATAAACGTTTCGTAGAGGGCTGTCTTGGATTCCTGCAAACGGATAATCTTCTCTTCGATCGTCTCTGTAGACACAAAGCGGCAGGCAATGACTTTCTTCTGCTGACCGATGCGGTGCGCCCGGCTCAGCGCCTGCATCTCGGCGGCCGGATTCCACCAGGGGTCGAGGATAAACACATAGTCGGCGGCCGTAAGGTTCAGACCCGTCGAACCGGCTTTGAGCGAGATGAAGAAGCAGTGCACGTCGTCGCTTTCGGTAAACCGCCTGATTTCTTCTTCCCGCCGGACGGTATCGCCCGTCAGCATGGCGTATTGCCATCCTTCTTCGTCGAAGCGGGAGGCCAGCAGATGCAGGTACTTTACGTAGGATGAAAATATCAGCGCCTTGTGACGGCTCGCCTGAAGCGTTTCGAAGGAAAGGATAATCTGCTCGAATTTGCCCGAATCTTCCCCGTATTCCGGATCAATCAGCCGGGGATGGTTGGCCAGTTGACGGAGGGTGTTCAGTCCCTGGAGGGCGATGAATCCGGGGCGGCGAAGTTCCGGATGCTCCTTCACCTCCAGGATTAGGTTGCGGATACGGTTCTTCTCGGTTTCGTACACCGCCTGCTGGGCTTCCGTCATATCGCAGAAGACGGTTTCCTGAAGCAGCGGAGGCAGTTCGGGCGCCACCTCCTCCTTGGTGCGCCGCAGCAGGAAGGGGCTGATGATGCGTTTGAGCAGTTCCTCCCGTCCCTTGTCTTTTTCGCGTATGATGGGTTGCACAAAGTCTTTTTTGAAAGCCGAAAGGCTGTCCAGCAGGCCTTCCTGGATGAAGTTGAACTGCGCCCAGAGGTCTTCCAGCGAATTTTCGAGCGGCGTCCCCGTCAGCGTCAGCCGGTAGGGCGACGAGAGTTGTTCGGCCGCCCGGTACACCATTGAGGAGGGATTTTTGATGTATTGGCTTTCGTCCAGGATAATCACCCGGAAGGTATATTCGCGGAGGTATTCGATATCGTTGCGCATCAGACCGTAGGAGGTGATGATCACCCGGTACGGACGGAAGGCCTGCGCCACCGTTTCGGCGTCGCTGCTTCGCAGACGCTTGTCGCCTGTATAAATCAGTATCGGCAGATCGGGGGCAAAGCGGGTCAGCTCGTTGCGCCAGTTGTGCAGCAGCGACGTGGGAGCTACCACCAGAGCGGCCGGCAGCGTGTCCCGATCTTCTCCTCCGTACAGATGCTGAAGCAGCGTGATGGTCTGAAGCGTTTTGCCCAGCCCCATGTCGTCCGCCAGGCAGCATCCGAGGCCGTGGTTGCACAGATGTTCCAGCCAGTAGAAGCCTTCTTTCTGATACTCCCGCAGAAGCGCTGCCTGGGGAGCGGGCAGGGGCGGACGTTGGACGGGGATTTGCAGAATGTCGTCGACGAGCTTCAGACGGTCGGCCGGCACGTCCTTTCCGGCGGCGTGTTCCAGCAGGGGGGCGTACCGCTTCCGCAATCCCAGGCAGCCGGCTTTTTCTTCGCAGTAGAGTAGCAGATCGTAGTATTTTTCGAACCATTCCGGGGGAAGGATAAATACGGATCCGTCGGGAAGGATGTATTCATTGTTTTTCGCCAGAATATGCTTCCGGAAGCTCAGGAAAGGAATCCGGAACTCTCCGGCCACCACCTCGATGTGTATCTCGAACCAGTCGGTTTTTGCCTCGAAATCCGTATGGAGCGAAACCGGCTGTATGAAATACGGACGGTCTGTCTTGTTCTCTATACTGAATTCGTCGAGCGCGCCCTCCTCCCGGCTGTTGATCCATTCCAGCAGACGGAAGGCTTCGTCGTCTTCGGGATAGTAATGGTTCGGACCTTTCGGATGCAGTCCTTCTGCCTGCAGATGGTCTGCCAGGCGCTTTTCCCATGCCGGGTCCCGCCAGTACCAGCGGATGGCCGCCGCGCCCTCTTCTTCTTCCATTTCCACGAACTTCTTCTTTGAGCTTTCCGGATAGATGCGCGGCGCATTTTCGTACTGAAAACTGAGGATGAACACCAGTTTTTGCTGCAAATCCCGCTCCAACGTAAGGAACGCCTGCTTTGCGGGCTGAATCTCCCGCGCCGGTATGCCCTGGAGCCTCACCTGGTGGGTTTGCATCGTTTTGAATACGAAATTCTTCAGATACATTTCTTCCGAATGGGCGGGGACGTCGATGTGGCTTTTTCCGAAAAAGGGCGTCAACTTCCTCGCCTCGATGTTCTCTACGAAGCGAATCTCGTTTCCCGTCAGCACAATGCAGGGTTTTTCAGACAGCACAACCCCCGGCTTCCGGCGCAGCGGAATTTCCTGCCCCTCGCAGGTGAGCGAAATAAAATACCGCAACCCCTTTTCGTCCTTCACAAAGTTGAACAGACATTCCGCCGGTTCGGAAATAATCTCCAGCCGGTGGGATTCGTAGAAAATCTTTACGGCCAGCTCCTCCCGCCGGTATATCGGAATCCCGCTCCCGCGCGCTGCCTCTATCACCTTGCGGTTGGCAAGCTCGATGCGCGGACGGATGAGGCGCTCCACGGTGTCGGGCTTCACCTCCTTGAGGAATGCAAGAACCGACTTTTGCTTCGAAAACGCTTTCATCAACGCCGGGTTCGTCACCTCGTCCAGCAACCTTATCAGCGCCACATGCTCCGGCGGAGCGCCCCGTTCCTTCTCCTGGGAGGCATTCGGCGAGCCCAGCAACTGCAGGCCTCCGCCGTCTACCTTCCAGGCCGAATAAATGGAAAATTTCCACCCGAACTGCTTGTGTTCCGAAAGTACAAGCATCAGTTCCTCCCTGTCCATGGCTTATCTGTTTTTCCGGTCTATCATGCAGGTTACCACTGCGTCGCCCGTGACGTTTACAGACGTGCGCAGCATGTCCAGCGGACGGTCTATGCCGATGATCAGCGCCAGGCCTTCGGCAGGAATTCCCACCGAGGTGAGCACCATCGCCAGAATCACGTATGTACCTCCCGGAATGCCCGGCGTGCCGATGGAGGAAAGAACCGTCATGAACAGCACCGTAAGGATCTGCGCAAACGAAAGGTCGACCCCCAGCACCTGGGCGATAAACAGAATAGCGATGGCCTGATAGCACGACGTGCCGTCCATATTGACGGTCATCCCGACGGGCAACACAAAGGAGGAGACCTCCTTCGAGACTCCCAGGTTTTCCTCCACTGCCTTCATCGTAACAGGCAGCGTCACGGCGCTGCTGCTCGTCGTGAAGGCGAAAAGCTGCACCGGATACATCGCACGCAGGAAACGCCCCACGCCTGTACCCCGCCCGAAAATCCGGATCACCAGCGGGTAGAAGGCAAACATGATGGCGAACATCGCCACCGTCACCGTCAGGGCATAAAGAGCCAGGGCGCCGAAGACGCTCGCATCGCCCCGGAAATCCGTCACCAGACCGGCCATCAGCGCCGTCACCCCGACAGGCGCCAACTGTATAATGAAGCCCACCATCCGCAGAATCACTTCGTTCATCCCGTCGAAAAAGTCGATTACCGGGCGAGCCTTCTCCTTCGGAATCATCAGCGTGGCGACTCCGAACAGGATGGCAAAAAAGATTACCTGAAGAATATTCCCGTTGTCCGAGGCCGCGCTCACAATATTGTCCGGTACGACGTCGCGCAGAAACACCAGCGGCCCTTCGCCCTGCACCTGTTCGGCGGCGGCCGCCTTCTCGGTCACTGTACTCCGGTAGGTCTCCTGCAAGTCCGCCACCACGTCGCGGTTCACCAGCGCCCCCGGCCTTACCGCCAGCCCCATTCCGATGCCGAACGACGCCGAGACGGTGATAAAAATCAGATAAATCAGCAACGTTTGCGTACCCAGTTTCGAGAACCGCCCCACGTCCTTCAGCCCCGTAACCCCCTTGATCAGCGTAACGAAAATCAGCGGAACGGCAATCAGTTGCAGCAGCCGGATAAACAGTTGCCCCCAAGGAGTCACCCAGTGAGCGATAAAAATTTCCCCCTCCGCATACAGTGCCACGATACCGATACCGATACCCGCCACCATCCCCAGGAGGATCTGAAGATACAGAGGAACAGCAAAAAGTTTCTTTATCACACTCATAATAAGTACAGTTTACATTATTTCGCAAAGATAATAAAAAAGCCGGACAGCCCTGCCTCCGCCTCCCGTTCGGCTTAGGACGGAATGCTGCCGTCTTAAGACGGAAGCCCCGACACTTAAGTGCGAGGGCCTCATTTTCAACTGATTTTTCAAACGGAACAACCGCAATAGCCGGAGGGATGTATTCGGTAATCAGGAATTTTCAGAGGTTCCCTTACTGTTTAAAAGGCGTTTTAATTCTTCTATTTCCTGCGCCTGTTTGGAGATCATTTTTTCCTTTTCTTCGATCGCTTTCTTATTTTCTTCGATCACCTTCTCCTTTTCTTCGATCGCTTTCTCCTTTTCTTCGAGTTTTTTTTCCAGCTCCCAGCTTCCTTCCAGTTTGGCAGAGGCGATTTGGCTGAGATAGTGACTTTTTGCTTCCTGTTCGTAGTCGTAGGCGGCTTTCTCTTCCGGAGAGAGGCGGCTGTAATCCAGTAGTTCCCGCGCCTTGAGCAGCCCTCTGGCGTTAAAGCCCTCCTTTATCCGGTCGTTTTTCAAAAAATAAATCCATTCGTCCAGTTTGGTTTTGGCGACGTCGTTGAACTTGTTGATCTTTAAAACATAATATTCCGGATATAAATCCCCCGCTTCTATGCGTCCGAATATCTTCCGCTGTTTTTCCGACAGTTCCAGTATGTCCCCGCTATCGTACAGGTTTCGAAATTCCGTCCTGCCGAGATAGGCGTACCCCTGACCGTGACCAAGGTCGAAGTAGACGATGTTGACGGAATAAATTTTCCGTATTTCCCTGTACCGGTCGCCCTGCATCATGTGTTCCACAATGGCTTTGCTGACGCCGTACAGCATGCGCTGAAAATAGTCTATCTCAAGGATAAACTGCAGTTCGATCAGGATAATTTCACCTTCCCGGTCTTCCACTACCACGTCGATCCGGTTGCATTTGTCCAGCGGATCAAGTTTGTTGCTTTCGCTTTCCAGCACGCCGGTTATCCGGACTTCGCGTCCCTGGAGTTCGCTCAGAAAGCCTTCCGGCACTTCAAAATTTGCTTTGTCGCGCA
>JAISMW010000030.1 GCA_031276545.1 Tannerellaceae bacterium | reverse complement strand
TTTATTCCTCTTAACAACATTACAATCAGCGATTTGAAAGGAAGTTTGCGTTCTCTTGTGAATTGCCCCTCCGAGCCGTCTTTGGAACGGCTGACAAATGATTTTTCATCTATTAAGCCTGATATGTTTGTTAATAACCTTGTTCTATAATCGCTCGCTTTGGAAAAAAGGGAACTGCCCTTATTTATATATAGCGCAAATTTAATGCTTTTAAAGCTAATCGCAACAGGTCAAAGACCGCATTTTATCAAATGTTTAAAGTGGGAGGAATGGAAGTCCTTAACTAAACGACATTTATATTTAAAGTATTTTCCTATCGTCGAAAGGCGGAAGACGGATGGCTTAAGGGAATAAGGAGGACAACAGGCCCCGAAGCGCCGGCAGGAAGGCGTCACGCCGCGGCAGGAAGCAGGGGAGAAAAGGGTCTTAAGGGATTCCGGGAATCTGTGCAACCGGAGCAGTGGGATGATGCCACAGAAGATGAGCAATTGCCCGGCAGGGAACGGAAGTATGAGACGGCCGGAAATCAAAAAGAGGGAGCATTTGCCCCCTCTTTCCTGCACTAACTTTAAAATTGTCCCGAATTAACCGAACAGACTCCAAGCGACGGTCAGACCCGCCATGACAATGGATACCATGCTCATCAGTTTGATCAGAATGTTCAGACTGGGGCCGGAAGTGTCCTTGAACGGATCGCCTACGGTGTCGCCTACCACCGTAGCTTTGTGGACTTCGCCGCCTTTGCCGCCGAAGTTTCCTTCTTCTACATATTTCTTTGCATTATCCCAAGCGCCGCCGGCATTAGCCATAAAGACGGCCAAGACGAAGCCGGTGCTCAGTCCGCCTATCAGCAGGCCTACCACGCCGGTGACGCCGAAGACCAGACCGGTCAGTATCGGCGCTACTATGGCCAGAATGGAGGGTACTACCATTTCCTTCTGCGCGCCTTTGGTGGAAATTTCCACACAACGGGCGTAGTCGGGTTCGGCTTCGCCGGTCAGGATGCCTTTAATTTCCCTGAACTGCCGGCGCACTTCTTCCACCATGTGCCCGGCTGCACGGCCTACGGCGTTCATGGTGAGACCGCAGAATACAAAGGCCATCATGGAGCCGAGGAAGATACCTACCAGCACTTTGGGATTCATCAGGGTGATGTCGTAATAGGCCATAAAGTCGGAGAACGTGGCATTGGAGAGTTCCACGGAACGTCCTCCGGCGAATTCCAGCGTGCTTTGTCCCAGACGCTGCAGCCCTATCTTGATTTCTTCTATATAGGACGCCAGCAGCGCCAGACCGGTCAGGGCAGCCGAGCCGATGGCAAAGCCTTTGCCCGTGGCGGCGGTGGTATTTCCCAGCGAGTCGAGGGCGTCGGTACGTTTGCGTACTTCTTTGCCCAGTCCGGCCATTTCGGCATTTCCCCCGGCATTGTCGGCTATCGGGCCGTAGGCGTCGGTGGCCAGCGTGATGCCCAGGGTGGAGAGCATGCCTACCGCTGCGATACCGATGCCGTAGAGACCCATGGTGGTGTTGGCGAAATCGAATCCGGAGGCAAAAAGGAAGGAGGCAATGATGCCCACGGCAACGGCCAGCACGGGGATAGCCGTGGAAAGCATACCGAGGCCGAGGCCGGAGATGATGACGGTGGCCGGCCCGGTCTGTCCGGAAGCGGATACCCGCTGGGTGGGTTTATAGGACTGCGAGGTGTAGTACTCGGTGGCCTGTCCGATGACGATACCCACCAGCAAGCCTACCACCACGGAGCATCCCAGCCAGATCCAGTTCTGGATTCCCAGCAGGTAGAGGATGGCGAAGGTGGAAGCGGCAATCAGCACGGAGCTGAGGTTGGTTCCCGTAGCCAGGGCTCCGAGCAGTTGCTTGATGCCGGCGTCTTCCTTTGTGCGTACGGCAAAGATACCGATGATGGAAAGAATAATCCCCACGGCGGCAATCAGCATGGGGGCTACGATGGCCTTGTACTGAAGTTCCACGCTTCCCGTGGATGAGGCATAGGCGGCTGCTCCCAGCGCGGCGGTGGCCAGGATGGATCCGCAGTAGGATTCGTAGAGGTCGGCTCCCATACCGGCCACGTCGCCCACGTTGTCGCCCACGTTGTCGGCAATGGTAGCCGGGTTTCGCGGGTCGTCTTCCGGAATGCCGGCTTCCACTTTGCCCACGAGGTCGGCTCCCACATCGGCGGCTTTCGTATAAATACCGCCACCCACGCGTGCAAAAAGCGCCTGGGTGGAAGCGCCCATACCAAAGGTAAGCATCGTGGTGGTGATAATGGCCAGCTTGTGCGTCGGGTCGGCAGCTTCGGTCGGGATAAGCCAGTTGAGCAGGACATACCAGAAGGAAATGTCGAACAGACCGAGTCCTACGACCACCAGCCCCATCACGGCGCCGCTGCGGAAGGCCACCTGCAATCCCTTATTGAGCGACTGGGTGGCGGCATGAGCTGTGCGTGCGGAGGCATACGTGGCGGTCTTCATCCCCAGAAAACCGGCCAGCCCGGAGAAGAATCCTCCCGTCAGGAAAGCAATGGGTACCCACTGGTTCTGCACGCCGGAAAATGCCATGACGGCAAAGAGAATCACCAGCACCAGAAATACAAGTCCTACTACCTTATACTGCTGCTTCAGATACGACATGGCGCCCACTCTCACATGTGCGGCGATTTTAGCCATCAGGGGAGTGCCTTCGCTCTCCTTCATCATCTGCCTGAAAAAGTACCAGGCAAAGAGTAGCGCCAGAACGGACGCTATCGGAATAAACCAAAAGATATTTGTAATCATGATATAATAGTTTGAGATTAAATATTCGAAAACGCTGCAAAAATACAAGACAAAGAAAACAATTTGCATAATATTAATGTTAATTAAAGAAAAAGCTGCATCTTTGAAAAACAAAAAAAGACATTACAGATGAATCATGCAGATATGAATAAAAAGAAGTATAAATGGGGACTGGCACTCAGCGGAGGCGGGGCAAAAGGCTTCGCACATATCGGTGTGCTGCGCTTGCTGGAAGAATGCAAACTGATGCCGGATATTATTTCGGGGACAAGCGCCGGGGCTATTGCCGGCGTCCTCTTTGCCGACGGATACTCGTCGACCGAGATACAGAGCCTGTTTACCGGGCGGGATTTTTCGGAATTTGCCCAGTTGCAACTGCCCAAGGACGGCCTGTTCGACAACCGGCGGCTTCACACGTTCCTGGAGCGCTGCCTGCGTGCCAAACGTTTTGAAGAGCTCAAGATACCGCTGGTCGTGGTGGCCACCGATCTGGACAACGGGAAAAGCCGCGAATTCCGAAGCGGTCCGATTGCCGAAGCCGTGGTAGCGTCCTGCAGCATACCCATTATTTTCAGTCCGGTAGAAATCAACGGCCTCCATTACGTAGACGGGGGACTGTTCCGCAATTTTCCGGTCTCCACCATCCGCGAAGAATGCGAACGGGTGATAGGAGTGAACGTCAGCCCGCTGATTCCTCAAAAATACAAACAGACCCTCTGGGGCATTGCCGAACGTTCCTACCATTACATCTTCAGAGCCAACGCCATGGAAGACCGGAAAATATGCGACATTTTGGTAGAGACGGAAGAAACAGGCTCCTACAAAACGTTCGACCTGGAAAACGTGGCCTCCATAGCCGACGTAGGCTATGAGGCCGCAATAGATGCCTTCGGGAAAGCCATCGCGGAACAGCATATCGACATACCGCATTATGCCTTCCGTACTCATGGACACAGACCTTTTAATCACATAAAGAAAATGAAGAAAATAATTATTTATCAGGTATTGCCGCGCGTATTCGGCAACCTGAACAGTTCGCTGAAGAAGAATGGCAGTCTGGCGGAAAACGGAGTGGGGAAATTTTCCGCTTTCACCTCCTCTCTTCTGGAAAAGATAGAAGCATCCGGCATCACGCATATCTGGTTCACCGGTATCATCGAACATGCTACGCAAACAGACTATTCCGCCCAGGGCATCCGGAAAGACCATGCCGCCATCGTGAAAGGGAAGGCCGGCTCTCCCTACGCCATCAAAGATTACTACGACGTAGACCCCGACCTGGCGGAACAGCCGCATCAGAGGATGGACGAGTTCGAACAGTTGGTGAAACGGACGCACGAGGCCGGCCTGAAAGTCATCATTGATTTCGTGCCCAACCACGTATCCCGCGAATACCGCTCGGATGCCCGGCATCCTTACGTGCGGGATCTGGGACAGGACGACAATACGTCGGTGGCCTTCGATGTGAACAACAATTTCTACTATATACCGGGCTATCCGCTCTCCCTCCATTTTGAAGTGTCCGACGACGGCCTGCTATACAGCGAATTTCCCGCCAAGGCTACGGGCAACAACCTCTTCACTCCCCATGCCGGAAGGAACGACTGGTACGAAACCGTGAAACTCAATTACGGAGTGGATTACCTTCACGGAAAAACGCCCCATTTCTATCCCGTTCCGGATACCTGGAAGAAAATGCTGGAGATACTCCGCTTCTGGGCCGGCAAAGGCATCGACGGATTCCGCTGCGATATGGCCGCGATGGTGCCCGTTGAGTTCTGGGGCTGGGTGATTCCCCAACTTAAGCGGGAGTATCCCCTTATCTTCATTGCCGAGATTTATAATCCGGCGGAATACCGGAACTATCTGCAGAATGGACATTTCGACTATCTGTACGACAAGGTGGGTCTCTACGATACGCTCCGTTCCGTGATATGCGGACACTGTCCGGCCGGCGCCATCACCGGCTGCTGGCAAAGCGTGGAGGGGATACAGCATCAGATGCTGAACTTTCTCGAAAATCACGACGAGCAGCGCATCGCCTCCGATTTCTTTGCCGGCGACGCCCGTCCCGGCATCCCCGGAATGATGGTGGCAGCCCTTATGAACACCAATCCCGTCATGCTCTACAGCGGGCAGGAACTGGGCGAACGGGGCATGGACGAAGAAGGCTACAGCGGACGGGACGGACGTACCACCATCTTCGACTACTGGAGCATGAAAAGCGTGCGGAACTGGCTTGGCGGAAAATCACTGACCGCCGAACAGCAGTCGCTACGCGAGACGTACAGCAAACTGCTGAATATGGCGCGTCGGGAACCCGCCATTGTACAGGGCACGTTCTACGATCTGATGCACGCCAACATCTCGAATCCCCGGTTCAATTCCGACCGTCACTATGCTTTTCTGAGGCATTATGAAAAAGAAGTCATCCTGGTTGTCGTCAATTTCAACCGTACCGGACAGGAAGTCTGCATCCATATCCCTGCCAATGCGTTCGAAACGCTGGGCATCGCGGATAACCGTCCCGCCGAACGGATTGACTTGTGGACGGGCGAGACGGCTATCGGCACGCTGACGGCTGCCTATCCCTATCAGGTAAGCCTCCCGCCATATTCGGGAAGATTTTTGAAATTCAGGTATATACTATGAACAGGCATCGGGGTTATTTTCGGCGGATGGAACTTAGTGCAAATAAGTTTTGTACTTTTGCGGCACAATTCATAATGATACCATTTCGATTAATATTCAGAAGCATGAGTGCACAAACCCCTTTTTTAGTGTTTTCGGGAACCAAGTCCCGTTATTTGGCGGAAAAAATCTGTAACAGCCTCCGGTGTCCGCTGGGGCAAATGAATATCCAGCATTATGCGGATGGAGAGTTTTCCGTTTCGTACGAAGAATCCATCCGTGGACGGGATGTATTTTTAGTACAGTCCACATTCCCCAATTCGGACAATCTGATGGAGCTGCTTTTGATGATTGACGCCGCCAAACGCGCATCAGCCCATTCCATTATCGCGGTAGTTCCCTACTTCGGCTGGGCGCGGCAGGACCGTAAGGATAAACCCCGTGTCTCCATCGCCGCGAAACTTATTGCCGACATGCTGAGTACCGCAGGCATAGACCGTTTAATCACGATGGATTTGCATGCCGATCAGATACAGGGTTTCTTTAATGTGCCGGTTGACCATTTGTATGCCTCCACCGTTTTTCTGGATTATATCAAGCACGAATTGAAAATAGACAATTTAGTAATCGCCACGCCCGATGTGGGAGGTACCAAACGCGCCAGCAGCTATTCCAAATTCCTGGGTATTCCGATGGTTATCTGTCATAAATCCCGCCTGCGCGCCAATGAAGTAGCCGAGATGCGTATCATTGGTGACGTGGAAGGGCTGGATGTGCTGCTGGTAGACGATATTGTGGATACGGCCGGCACCATTACCAAAGCCGCCAACCTGATGATAGAAAGCGGGGCCAGGTCGGTGCGGGCTATCGCCAGCCATGCCGTCATGTCCGATCCGGCTTCCACCTATGTAGATCAATCTTCTCTTACCGAAATAATTTTTACCGATTCCATTCCGTACGCCAAAAAATGCGGCAAGGTTAAGATCCTTTCCGTCGCCGATATGTTTGCCGAAGCCATTCGTCGCGTATGCAGGGACGAGTCGATAAGTTCGCTGTATCTGATTAAGTAACACGCCCTGCCGGCCGCCCGTGCCGGCCGCAAGAAAAAGAAGACGGTACGGATTCCGATGACGAATCGGATCAACTGGTAGAAGGTTGAACATGCTTTCCCTTCCCACTGATTAAAAAGGGCGAATCCCGCGGGATTCGCCCTTTTTAATTACCGGTAAAGAGTCAAATACGACGGCATTCGGCCTTTCTCTTTTTCGGAAAAGGCAAATCGGGCGGCGATCAGCCTTTTGTTTGCAGTAGAAAGTCAGTCCTTAAGTAATGTTACGCACACTCAAAAAAAATGTTCGTTCTCCATCCGGCAGGAGGTCACCGCGGAGCGAAAGGGGGTGTTTCGGAGTTATCGGGGATTGCCCGCATACGGGAAGCGAGCGTCCCGGGAGGCCTGTCTCACGGGAGACGGGAGGTACCCGCCAGCGCATCCCGGTTCTACCCGAGGCTATTCGGGTTCACTGCGCCCCGATTGCATTCGACCGCCTTTCCGTAATGATTATAAATATGCCTGTAATGCTTATAAATGTAGTAATAAGTAATGCAAATATTAAAAGAAGGAACGCAAATATTCCAATAAGTAATGCAAATATTGGAAGAAGGAACGCAAATATTCTAATAAGTAATGCAAATATTAGAAGAAGTAATGCAAATATTCCAATAAGTAATGCAAATATTAGCGGAAGGAACGCAAATATTCCAATAAGTAATGCAAATATTAGAAGAAGTAATGCAAATATTAGCGGAAGGAACGCAAATATTCCAATAAGTAATGCAAATATTGTCGGAAGGAACGCAAATATTCTAAGAAGTAATGCAAATATTACCGGCAATATGCGTAGATGAAGCCTTCGCGAGTCTACACCGGCGGAAGGTTTTTACCTCCCAACACCCGGCGGGGAAAGCTATTCGGAGGGTGGTTAACCGAGAGTGTCCGGTGGGGCTTCGGGATGCAAGAGGGAGCGAAGGGGGATGTCCAAAGTTGAGCGTTGAAGGAAGTCCCGCCCGCCCGCATTGCATTCCGAAACCCCGCCGGGCGCTTTCGGTTAACGTGAGTTCGACGGAAGGAAAAGGCGGAAATACCGGGGAAAGGGACAGGCTATCAGGGGGAATATTTAGTCAGTCCTTATTAACTCCTTTTTCGAGCTGCAGCACAGCAAAAATCTTGTGGAAAAAACAGACGAAAAATAATCCGCAAAAACTCTTCCCTGGAGTTTTTGCATCATTTTCTGCAGATTCCAGGCCGTTCCCGACATGAAAGCATTGATTTGAACGCCAACTTCTCCCCAAAAGTAATTTTCAAGCATACGAAAATCATATTTCAAGTGACTGATTATCGGTTCGATGCCCGCCCTGGCCCGGCATTGTTTGCGTTTTTTTGTTTCCGATAATCCGTATCGCTCTTTTTCGGCGGAGACGGAATGATGATTTTACCCCTTTGATTTCTGATTTTCCCTTGCCGCCACGATCGTATGCGAATTCTTTTGGTAGAGCTATTTTATTGTCCTCCATTTGATGAAGAAGCGGTTCTATCGTGTGTCCCTCAAACGGGTTACCAATAAAACCCCTGATTGCCAAAATGATTTT
>JAISMW010000013.1 GCA_031276545.1 Tannerellaceae bacterium | reverse complement strand
CGAGAAGGCCTTTGCCTGCTGCTCAAGCCTCAGCCGGATTAGCGTGGAGAAGGGAAACACCGCCTTTAGCTCCAACAGAGGCGTGCTGTTCAGCCGCGACGGGAGCCTGCTGATTCAGTATCCGGCAGGCAAAACCGACACGCACTACGCCATTCCCCCCGGCACGGTACGTATCGGAAACTATGCCTTTTACCCCGTCGGCTTCTCTTCCGTGGAGATTCCCGACAGCGTAGCCGCTATCGGAAAGGGGGCTTTCCTGAGATGCTCTTGCCTGACGTCCGTCTTCATCCCCCGAAGCGTCACGGAGATCGGAGCCCATGCCTTTGGCAGTTGCAGCCAACTGACGGCCTTTACCGTAGAGGCGGGGAATACCTCCTATTCCTCGGCCGACGGCGTGCTGTTCAGCCGCGACGGGAGCCTGCTGATTCAGTATCCGGCAGGCAAAACCGATACGCACTACGCCATTCCTCCCGGCACGGTACGTATCGAAATATGTGCCTTTAGCAACGCCTACCCTGAGACTGTTTCTATCCCCGAAGGCGTAGCCGCTATCGGATCCTCTGCTTTCCAGAATTGCAACAACCTGAAGTCCATAGTCATCCCCCGCAGTGTGACGACCATCGAATCCAGGGCTTTTTCGGAATGCCGCCGTTTGCGGGATATCACCGTCCGGTGGCCAACGCCTCTTGCCATTGGCGAATATGTATTTGACAGACGCGACAAGACCCTCCATGTACCCCCCGGCGCCAAGGCGCTCTATGAGGCCGCCGACAGATGGAAAGACTTCGAGACTATCGTGGAAGACAGCGACCCTAATGTTGACATATTATAAGCTGTCATTAAACAGGACTTTGTTGCAACGACAGTCAGGACAGGATTATTCGCTGACCGGTATTGCAACAAAGTCGTTAAGCATTGAGCATTGAGAAATCTCATCAACCGCGCCATTGCCGGCGTCAACCATGCCATTGCCGACGTCAACCGCGACGATGCTGACGTCAACCACGCCGATGCTGACGTCAACCGCGACGATGCTGACGTCAACCACGACGATGCTGACGTCAACCGCGACGATGCTGACGTCAACCGCGCCATTGCTGACGTCAACCGCGACGATGCTGACGTCAACCGCGGCGTTGCTGACGTCAACCGCGGCATTGCTGACGTCAACCGCGGCGTTGCTGACGTCAACCGCGCCGATGCCGACGTCAACATCGGCGCTGCTGACGTCAACATCGGCGGTGCCGACGTCAACCGCGGCATTGCTGACGTCAACCGCGACGATTCCGACGTCAACATCGGCGGTGCCGACGTCAACCCCTTTTTTGATATTTTTTACTATCATTGCAACAAAGTCACTAAACAGTATGATTCTATGAAACACGTTCTCTTATTCTTTGCAGCCATGCTCCTTACCCCCGCCGCCGCGTCCGCACAGAACGGCGCTGCGGGAACCCTTAGCTGGAGCCTGTCCGACAACGGTACTACCCTCACCATCCGCGGCGAGGGAGCCATGCCGGATTACGATATAGGTACATCCCCCTGGTACGACTACCGGGAAAAAATCCTCACCGCAGCAATCGAAGCAGGTGTGACAAGCATCGGAGGATGGGCATTCGCCGAGTGTGACGCCCTCACCTCCCTCAGCCTGCCGAACAGCCTGAAACGGATCGAAACCTCGGCGTTTAGCAATTGCCGGAAGCTGGAGTCGGTAGACCTCCCCGAAGGCGTGACGGCCATCGGCGGCTGGGCCTTTCGCGGGTGTACAGCCCTCGCCTCCGTCCGCCTGCCGGATAGCCTGAAACGGATCGAAACCTCGGCGTTTAGCAATTGCCATAAGCTGGCGTCGGTAGACGTCCCCGAAGGCGTGACGGCCATCGATCCGGACGCCTTTGATGAATGTTACGCGCTGACGGCGGTCTCCCTGCCCTCCGGCCTTACGGAAATCGGAGGAAACGCATTCGCCTACTGCCGCAGTCTGACGGCCGTCACCATTCCCCGCAACGTGAAAAGTATAGGAAATGGGGTGTTCGCCCGCTGCTCAAGCCTCAGCAGGATCAGCGTGGAAGAGGGAAACACCGCCTTTAGCGCCGACAGCGGCGTACTGTTCAGCCGCGACGGGCGTATGCTGATTTGCTATCCGGAAGGCAAAACCGATACGCACTACGCCATTCCCCCCGGCGTAGTGCGTATCGGAAAGCGGGCTTTTGAAAGAGCCGCCTTCTCCTCCGTAGCGATTCCCGGCAGCGTAACCGCTATCGAAAGGGAGGCTTTCGGACACATACAATCTGCGAACAACCGCTTGCAGCATGTCATCGTCCGGTGGACAGCGCCTCCTGTCATTCACGAAAATGTATTCAGCGGCACGCCGCGCGATACCCTCCACGTACCCCCCGGCTCCAAGGCGCTCTATGAGAAAGCCGAAGGATGGAAAACCTTCGAGACTATCGTGGAAGACAGCGAACCATAAACAAATAGTGCGTACTTTTGTTCGCGAAAGTCTTCGAGACCATGCTGGAAGACAGCGACCCGAATATCAACTTATAATTCATTCATTAAACAGTATGATTCCATGAAACACGTTCTATTATTTTTTGCAGCGATGCTCCTTACTCCGGCCGCTACGTCCGCACTGGGCGGCGCCACGGGTTCCCTTACCTGGAGCTTGTCCGAAGACAGTACTGTCCTCACCATACGCGGCGAGGGCGCCATGCCGAATTATAATTACAACGAATCCCCCTGGATAGCGTACCGGGAAAAAATCCTCACCGCAGTGATCGAACCGGGTGTGACAAGCATTGGAGAATGGGCTTTTTACGAGTGTACCGCCCTCACCTCCGTCAGCCTGCCGAATAGCCTGAAACGGATTGAAGGGGAGGCGTTTTTCTATTGCCGGAAGCTGGCGTCGGTCGACATCCCTGAAGGCGTGACGGCCATCGGAGAAAATGCCTTTACGATATGTGACGCGCTGACGGCGGTCTTCCTGCCCTCCAGCCTTACGGAAATCGGACAGGGAGCATTCGCCGATTGCGACAGTCTGACGGCCGTCACGATTCCCCGCAACGTGAGGAATATAGGACATATGGCCTTCGCCCTCTGCGCAAGCCTCAGCCGGATTAGCGTGGAGGAGGGAAACACCGCCTATAGCGCCAACAGCGGCGTACTGTTCAGTCACGACAAACGCGTGCTGCTTCAGTATCCACAAGGCAAAACCGATACGCACTACGACATTCCCCCCAGCACCGTGCGTATTGGAAATCGGGCTTTTTACTACGCCGGCTTCTCCTCCGTAGCGATTCCCGGCAGCGTAACCGCTATCGAAGGGGTGGCTTTTGAGTCCTGCTCTCGCCTGAAGTCCGTTTCTATCCCCCGAAGCGTCACGGAGATCGGATCCCTTGCCTTTAGCGTTTGTAGCCAACTGACGGCCATTACCGTAGAGACGGGGAATACCTCCTTTTCCTCGGTCGACGGCGTGCTGTTCCGCCTTGACGGGAGCGTACTAATTCAATATCCGATAGGCAAGACCGACACGCACTACGCCATTCCCCCCGGCACGGTACGTATCGAAGAACGCGCCTTTGGCTACAGCGACTATCTGGAGACCGTCTTCATCCCCGAAGGCGTAGCCGTTATCGGATCCTTTGCTTTCTCATCTTGCAGCAACCTGAAGTCCGCAGCCATCCCCCGCAGTGTGACGGCCATCGAAAGCTGGGCTTTTGATGGATGCAACCGTTTGCGGGATGTCACCGTCCGGTGGACAACGCCTCTTGCCATTGGCGACTATGTATTCAGCCTCACGCCGCTTGATACCCTCCGCGTACCCTCCGGCACAAAGGCGCTCTATAAGGCCGCCAATGGATGGAAAGACTTTAAGTACATTACGGAAGAGGCCGCCACCGGACTCCTCCCGGCTCCCTCCCCCGCCTCCCTGTCCTGCACGCAGGGGATCCTCACGGTGCATACGCCCGGCAGCGAGCAAATCAGCGTCTATACTCCGGGAGGCGTGCTGCTCTACTCGGCCCGTAAGGAGGCCGGCGAAGCGGTCTTCCGCATCGGACACCTTCCCCGCGGCATCCTGATCGTACAGGGCAGCAGCGGATGGAGCGGGAAAACCGTACACCGCTAAGGCATGTCAAGCTATGGAACAGCACGATCTTCCGAATAGCGGAACGACAGGCTCTATTGCCTGGTCGTTTTCCGACGGTACCCTCACCCTTAGCGGCGAAGGCGCCCTGCCCGCCCTCCATACCGGACGCCCCTGGGATCACCTGCGTGAGGAGATGCGCACGGTGATTGTCGGACAAGGGATGACGACCATCAGCTCCTTCGCCTTTCATTCCTACCTCCGCATCACCGCCATCGTCCTCCCCGACAGCCTGACCTGCATCGAAGAGTATGCCTTTGCGAACTGCCGCAGCCTGGCCTCCCTCAGCCTGCCCCCCGGCCTGACGCGCATCGGCTCCCATGCCTTCAGCGCCTGCTTCGCCCTGGAATCCCTCGCCCTTCCCGAAGGGTTGAAGCGCACGGGGCAGTTTGCCTTTTCCCACTGCCGCGGCCTGACTTCCCTCGCCTTTCCCCGCAGCCTCAGACGCATCGAGGAAGGCGCCTTCTACGGATGCACCGCCCTGGAGTCTGTCTGCATCCCCCGCGGCGTGACGCGGATTGAAAACCGCGCCTTCGCCCAATGCTCCCGCCTGCGCGAAGCCACCGTAGAGGAAGGGAGCCGCTCCTATATGTCCGAAGACGGCGTACTCTTCCGTTACGACGGGAGCAGGCTGACGCTCTACCCGGCAGGCAGGCAGGAAAGCCACTACCGCGTCCCCGACGGCGTGGAGTGTATCGAAAGAGGCGCCTTCGCTTCCTGCGAAGCCCTCGCGTCTCTGTCCCTGCCCCAAAGCCTGACGGAGATAGACGAAATGGCTTTCGAGGATTGCCGCCACCTCGCGTCCATCCTCCTTCCCTCCGGCGTCGAGCAGGTGGGCGTCCATGCCTTTCACGGCTGCATCCGTCTGGAGTCCATTCCGGTAGAGGAGGGAGAGGGCGTATACTCCTCGCAAGACGGCATCCTCTTTCGTGACGGCAAAGAACTGATATGCTGCCCGGAAGGAAAAGCCTCTGCGGACTGCCACATTCCCGCCGGGACGCTCTCCATTGCCGACTATGCCTTCGCCCACTGCACCCGTCTGAAGTCCGTCGGCCTCCCCTACGGCCTGACGTGGATCGGCAAAGGCGCCTTCTACGGATGCGAAGGCCTCACCTCCATCCTCATCCCCCGCAGCGTGCAGCGAATAGGGGAAGATGCCTTCTATGACTGTTCCGGCCTGCAGGACCTCACCGTCCGGTGGGAAGTCCCCCTCACGGCAGATACGGACTACCTCCTATTCGGGCGTTCCGTCATCCGTACCTGCCGCCTCCACGTCCCGTTCGGCACAGAGGAACTGTACCGGAACGCCTGGGCATGGGAAGACTTTGAACAAATAATGGAAGAGGAAGATCCGGACGAAAGTATCTGACCGCTCAGAAGCAGCAGACGGGCGAAGAAATACCTGCTTGGGAAAGAAAAAATAATAAAAATTATTCTATCTTTTTGCCGGATACATTGTTTTATTTTACCTACCTTTGAGACGTCAAAAGCTGCGTCCGTATGTACGCAAAGCTACATGCGGACGCAGCTTTTGCTACATACGGACGTAGCTTCGGCTACATACGGACGTGGCTTTGGCTGTGTGCGGGTTGAGGGGCTTCGGGTGTTTAATTGCCTTATTCTGAAGATGTAGCGGCGCTGTGGCCGGGGTAAGGTTGGGGCTGCTGTATTGCAACTCTTGCTTAATCCAACATTCGGGGATTAAATATCAGGTAGCCGATGTTGACGCCAAAATTGAAGTTGTTTCTGGGGTGACTGTACCCGTTGGCATAGGCGCTGAGGGTGGCAAAGGGGAGTTGGATGACCAGGGCTATCTCGCCCATTATTTTATAGGAGTTTAAAAAATCGCCGTAGTAAGGGGTTTCTACGTATTGACCGGTGTCTGTGAGTTTGCTTTCTTTTTTGATTTCCTGCAATGGGGCAAAGCAGAATAAATCGGCTCTCAGATGTGCTATCCGGCTTAATTTGAGAATGGGTGACAAGCCGGCTGCAAGATACCGGTTGGCGTGAAAGGCTTCGTTGAATACGATGTTGCTGTGGGGTGTCGGAGTGAATGCGGGGGCTTGCAAGACGGAAGCGGTATAATTGTTCAGCAGGGTTTTGTTGGAGAGAACGAACGTGCCTGTAAAGCCTATGTTGAAACTTTTGTTTATCGCCCGGTAACGTTGCCAGTCTCCTTTTACCATCCACCAGTTGTGTGCTTTTCCGATGAGTTTTCTTTGCCCCGAACCGGGGGGGGGCGTATAGTTTTCTGTTCCGGTGGCATACATGCCCGTCAGTCTCCACCTTTCTCCACTGACGGGATACAGTTTGTAATCCAGCGAGTTTCGTTCGATTCGGATAAACGTATTCAATATGTTATACCTGCTATGATCGAATATGGCATTTGGAAAGGACATATTCGTTGTCTGGAAATAATAATCGTTCAGGCTTCCATAAGAAAAGCCTATCTCCGATTTTGCCAGCCTTTTGTATGGAAATCCAAAGGCCAGACTCATATACAGTTCTTTTTGTTTGATAATGGACGGTACGAGGTCTTCGTAAAAAAGGAACTGGCTTTCGGAGTATTTTTTATTGGAGAAAATGCCCTGTGTTTTGAGGTATGAAGGGATGCTGGTCGGCAGGTAAAAACGGCTGTTCAGCAGTATGCCGTCGAAGGAGTTGCCTACCTGGAAATTGGCATTCAGGTCGGTGGCGAATGAGGATATGTTCTGATATCCGATTCCTAAAAACAACTGATTGGCTTGGTGGGATGATACATTGCCTCCGAATCCTATGCTGATGTCGTCGCTCATCGTCACGTCCAGATAGAGGTCGAAGATTCTTTCTTTCCGGTTGTACACGGCATGGGGTATGATTTCCTTGATTTTGGAATACGTGAGCATTTTGAAATAAGCGCGCTTAAACTCTTCCATCGAGAAGACGCCGTTTATATCTCTGTGCAATTGCGCTTTGATGTAGGATTCCTGCGATTCGTTCACCCCTGTGATATGGATGTCCCGAAAGATAAGGGGTGGAAGGTTTTTTTTGTATGCTTCTCTGCGTTGGGTTACTTCCGCCAGGGGCGCCTCGCGGGGTATCCGCTTTTTCAGCGAGTCTATCAATGCGAGGGTGCGGCTGTAGCCTATATCCATGAGTTCCTTTGCACGGGAAAAGTCTAATAGGGATACGTTCGGGAACCGGAAGTTCAGCATCATTCCTTCTTCCTCCGGAATGTCGTATTCCGTTTTTTGCATCACCATCATTTCAAGCTGGTTGTAGATGTTTTCAGACGGCCTGACTTGTGTTCCGGCCACGGCACATCCGAAAATGAAGTCGGGATGAAAGGCTTCTTTCATGGGGTTTACGGGGAAATTATCGTAAATACCGCCATCGAAAAGAGGTACGCGGTCTTTCCATATCGGTTTGAACACAAGCGGGAAAGTCATGGAGGCACGCACGGCGTCGCCTAAGTCGCCGTTGCGGAAGATGATGGTTTTTTTGTTGTAAATATCGGAGCCTACGCAACGGAAAGGAACGAATAAGTTGTCGAAATTCCAGCTTGCCTTGGCCGTTGCCTGCGCGAAAAGGCTCATAAAGGCCTGGTTCATCTGTACGGGATTAATCAGGCTTTGAGGAAACAGATTTGTTTTAAACTGGAGTGAATCGGATATGGAAATCGTAAAACGGGTTATTTCGGGCGTATCTTCCGGCTTCTTGAAAAAATAGATGTAATCGCTCTCTATTATCCCGGTTTGCCAGTAACCAAATTCATCGGAGAGCAGCAGTTCCAGCATCTCGTCGGGCGAATACCCCACCGCATACAGACTGCCGATGATAGCGCCGATGGAGGTACCGGTGATGTAATCAATCGGGATATTGTTCTCTTCCAATGCTTTTATCACTCCGATGTGCGCAGCCCCCTTCGCTCCACCTCCGCTTAAGACTATCCCCACTGTCTGCGCGGAGAGCGGCAGGAAGGAGAAAGCAAAGGCGATAATACATGCAGTGATTTGTAAACGGGGTTTCACAGGAATATAGCGAATATCATGTTAATTATCCCAGGCAGGGTCGTACTTCAACAGGGATTTCTGCGATGCGCCCAGCCCGATGTAGATCAGATCGTTCAGGACGAACATACAATGCTGATAGTCTCCTCTGTTGCTTGAAGGAAGTTTAGACTTTTCCGTCCAGATTTTCGCTGTGACGTCATATTTCCAGACAGTTCCGGCGCTGTCTACGATATAAACAGCGTTTTTGTAGGCTACTCCTCCGCGTGCATTGCCTGCGGAAGCCGGCAAAGGTGTTTCTTCCGACCATGTATTGAAACTGCCGAACGACGACCATAGCGTATGGGTGGACACGGTGCCGTCGGCGCTGGTCAGCCCTAACCCGGCATATACCACTTCATTGATCATCACGGCTATTCCGTTGTACTGTTTTATGGGGAAATTGGCTTTTCGTTCCCAGCCGTGCAAATAGGTATCGAACCTCCATACTTCGTTGAGCAAGCTATCTCTGTACCCTCCTATGAAATAGGCCGAAGTACTGATGGACGCACTCACAGACGAATGCATGGGATTCGGCCCAAAGAAGGCCGATATCTGTTCCCAGCGGTTTTGATTGGGCAGATAGCGGTACATACTGTTTGTATAGTTATTGCTCTTATCGAAACCGCCGAATACGTATGCCGTACCGTTCACCTCAACGGCTGTCTGCCATTTTCGCGGCGTGTCGGGGAAGGACGAAACCGGGTCCCATCTGTCGCCGGCATTATATGCCCAGAGTTCGTCGGTGTAATCCAGTCCCTTGTCTCCTCCGAGAAGATAGGCCGTATTGCCGATTACAAAGGAGGCGGTGGAATTAGGCAAACGCATATCTCCGGAGAAAGGAGACATGGAGGAGAAGATCGCCGGCGTTTCAAATTTTAATTCTTTCCCGTATGCCGTCTGTCCGCTACTGTTTTGAGCAAATGCTCTGACATAATACGTTGTTCCACCTTTTAATGTACCGATATCACCGTCGAAAATTCCCTCTCTTTTGACGATGTCCTGTTTGAAATTGAGTACGCTCGGGTTTGGGTATGTCGACCAGCAGAATCCGGCCGCCGTAATATTCCCCATTCCTGCACTCAATACATTGCCTTTGATTCTGGCTAAACCGTTTGACAGGCCGGTAATTTCCGTTGTTTCCACGACCGGCTGGTTATTACGTGTCGTAAATTCGAGTGTTTCGCTATAGGCTGTGCCGAATGCTTCATTCGTAGCAAATGCCCGCACATAATACTTGGTAAAGGGCTTTAAGCCTGAAATTGTTCCTGCAAAATTATCCGTTGTATTCAAGCTGGTATAGTCGTCTGTGGTGGGAGTTGATGTTTCCGACCAGCAAACCCCTTTCGAAGTAACGGGAGAGTCTCCATCGGATAACAGTGTTGCCGTGTAAGAAGCATCCTCAAAGCCCCATTCAAGGATACGGAAAGCGTCTGCATCAAATTCAGGCTTCCCGCTTCGCGTCGTAAACGAATCCACATCACCGGTGAAGGTACCGAAGTTGTTTCTGACAAAGGCCTGTATATAATAGGTAGTCATCGTGTCAAGTCCTGCCACCCTGAACGTAAAAGAATCCACCTTCAGAGGCGACGGCAGTGTGTCGCAAAGAGACATATTCTTTTGGCGGGAAAGGAAAAGCCCCCGTTCAATAATTGCACCTTCTCCCGATTCGATGATATTTCCTCCCGAAATAACGGATGTTCCTTTGATGCTGTCCGGTTTCAGGGTGACTATGCTACCCAGGCCATTCGTTGTTGTTTTCTCTAATTCAGTCCCCAAAGCTTCCCCTATCTGATTCGTCGCATAGGCCTGAATAATATAGGTTGTACTTGGTTCCAGTTCCGTTATCATCACATGAAAGTCTATTTTTCCATCCTTGAGGGGAACCGTTTCAGCAGGAACCTTCTTCTTTTCGCTTTCGTTTTCCCTGCTTACATAAAACCCATACCGGATTGCGCGTGAACCGTTATGCTTGAAGATAACGGCAGAGGCTTCTATCGAATTGGCTTTTACCGCGTGAATGGAATCCGACATAATTTCGGGTATGCCTCCGTTGATAATATCATCCGATACCTTCGGGTCTTCCAAACACCCCAACAGGGAAGCGACACCCATGAAGACCCAGAATATTTTATATACGTATTTCATTGCGAATAAAATTAAAAAAATACACCAACACCTGCATTTAAATCCGGAATCACCTTCAATTTATTATTCTCTCCAATGTGGTTTAGAAGATTGCAACCGGCAGAAACATAAAATTTACCGATTTTCACCATAGCATCCACATCGACAGCAATACCTTTGTACGAATTATCGGTCTTTTTATACCAGAAATAGTTGCCTGTTTTGTTTTCGATATCATCCTGCTCCGCATATTTATACATCAGGTCTATTTGTCCGTATCCCAAACCAAAGGACACATTGACCGGTTTGTACCGAACAACCAAACCTCCGGTTATAACGTAGGAATTATATTTCTTCTCCCCTACCCGTTTGAGAAAAATGTCTTTCGGTATATTGGTTGGTTTTTCGCCAGTAAAACTGTTTTCATAAGCCTGAAAAGAGAGGTTTGTCTTGAAGCGGACATATCCTCCCAAACGCCTGCCTGCGACGCCTACTGTAATCCCTGCCGGAGAGAGGACGGAATAGGTATATCCTGCAAAATATGCTACGGGATATTTAACCGGTGGGGTAACGTTCAAGGATTCATCCGGTTTAACGGCGGGTCTATTGATTTCTTCCAACTGCCCTGTCCAGTAAGCAGCCATCTCGGTGCTCCGAGCAGTGCCTATCCCTTCCGTATAATAATGGATTAACAACGATATAGCGGTTGTATCATTCTCCGTTGCTTTCACGTTCAGACAACTCAAGCACCTGTTCATCAGGTTGTACATCGACGTTCGCATCTCTTTATTGGCCATCCATATTGTTGTCAGTTGCCGGATGCTGTACATGTCGCAATACGGCATACCTTCTCCATAAAACAAACGGGCGTCATCATAGTCTAAACGTTCCATCGCCTCATCACCTTTCTTATTATATCCGGTTTGCTGCTGAGCCATTATACACACAGGGAATACCACATATATTACCAACATACACAGTTTCTTCATACAACAATAATTCTAATACGTTACATCTGTTTTTACCAATATTCCATTCGCATTATAAATATCGAACAGATTATCTTCCCGCTGAAAAGCCCGGTTTTCGCCGGCATTGCCTACAAATACATATTTGCAAGGTATTTGTTCTTCTCCTTTATCGTTGATTGCTCCGTATTTGCCTGTCAATTTTTTACGCACTATTTTATATTTTCCGAAAGTTGTTTTTTCTTCATACAAGAGGATCCTGTCTGCAATTTCCTTTTCTTTTATTTTTGCCGCATTGGAAATAAGCAATTGCTTCACTTCATTGGTAGCTTTAAGGGATATTGCCTTATAAAAATCTTCATCCGCTTCGGTATAGTTACCGGCATTCATCTTTTCCTTTCCCGATACGATCAATGCTGTATATTCGGCTTCTATTTCTTGTATTGTGGGCTGAGGAAGAACCGTCAATTCAGCCGTTACGTCATTGGTGACCGGTTTCGCAGATGGCTCTCGATTCTCTTGTGTATGCGCTGTTGTTCCCGGCCTTTCCATCGAGTTTTCCGTATGACTATCTTCAATCACCTGTTCTTTTACCGTCTCCTTGTCCACGGGATTCTCTTCCGCAGGGATTTCTGACGGTAACTCAATCGTAGCGGAAACAGAGTCGTTACCTTTACTGACAAAGATGAAAACCGAAGCACCCAACGCGGCAAATGTGCAAATTAAATAGAAAAGCAATAATCCCTTCTTTTTTTTCCTGTTATTCCCGTTGCCGGAATTTGCCGGAATTTGCTCGTTTTTTCCCTTTGAAAAACGTGCGTGAGATGGGTGATTGACTAATAAGGTCTCATCTTCACTTTCATCGGGCAAGTGCGATTCCGAATAACGATCCTCCGGCTTTTCTTCCACAGGAGGAATGGTTAATAAGGCCAACATTTCCGCTACCGTTTGAAAACGGTCTGCCGGATTAATCTGCATGGCTTTCAGGATAACGCTTTCCGTATTGGGCGTGATAGCCGGATTCAGTTCCGAAGGATTCGGAAAGACACGGGTTGCTCTCAGGATAGATTCCGTAGGTATCTTCCCTGTCAGCAAATTATACATCGTAGCGCCTAACGAATAAACATCCGGACAGGGAGAAAACAAATGCGTTCCTTCGTTGTCATACTGTTCGATGGAAGCGAAGCCTTTCGAGAGGGTCAGCATGGTCGTACTGGTCTCGGTATTTTCCACATCGTACCGTTTACTCACACCAAAGTCGATCAAACGGGCGCTGTCATTCTTGTCTATAAGAATATTACTTGGCTTTATGTCCAGATGCAGAATGTTCTTTTCGTGTACAAATTGTAGCGCATTCCCTATCTGATGAATGTATTTCAGGACTTTGGATTCCGGAAAGATGCCATCCCTTTCCAAAAGATATTTCAACGAATATCCGGAAATATACTCCATGGCAATATAAGCCGTATTGTTTTCTTCGAAAACATCAAGTACATGAACAATGTGCGGATGAGTTACCTCAGACAGAATCCTGGCTTCTTTTATAAGTTTTTCTTTAAATTTCCCAAAGAGAAGCTGTCCCGTCTCGGAATGGACGTTTACAGCAACACCATCTGCCGCTCTGTAGCAATAATCCTTGAAGAAATATTCTTTAATGCTGATAGGTACTTCCGTTTTAATAGTTCCCAATGCGCCTTTCACTTCCGCGAACAGAATACCTTTATACGTTATGCCGAAACCACCCTGCCCAACTACTTGTAATAGTTGGTATTTCTTGTTTTGGAGATAATGACCGGCAGGCAAATTCATTCGTAGCGTAATTAATTATACGCCAAAAGTACGTTTTTTATATAAAAGAATAAAAGAATGAGAGAAGATTTTGCCTGTGCCCCATTGAATCCTGTATATTTTGAATCGGAATAATATAAAAAGAAAAATTATCGCGTGTTTTCCCTTCGCAGGATTCCATCAATATATCTTTGATGACTTCAGCAGTTGCCTGTTCCCTGAAGACGGAGGAAAGTTTTTCGTTGGTAAGGTTTTCCAGCACTCCGTCGGTACACATAAAAAAGTAGTCGCCGGGCTGTATATCCTGTATTAGCGCTACATCGGCTTCCACATGTTTGTCCACTCCTTGTATGGCACGCAAAATTACGTTCTTTTTGGGGTGGCTGCGTGCTTCCTGAACGGTTATACTACCCAGTTTTACAAGCGAATTAACCAACGAGTGGTCTTCCGTTTGATACAGTATCTCGCCGTTGCGGATTTGATAGATGCGACTGTCTCCTATGTGTGCCAGCGTGATTCCGTTGGTGCCGATATACAGCATAATCAAAGTGGTTGCCATCCCTTTGGCTTCGGGATGCTCTGCTATATAGGTATCAAAATGAGCTTCGGTATACTGTATCGCTTTCTGTATAAATTCGGGGGTAGGATTTTCGTCCGTCAGCATGGAAGAAAAATAGGTGGAGAAATAATCACACGTCATGGAACTGGCTATTTCCCCCTTTTCCGCTCCTCCTACGCCATCGCATAGCAAAAACAACTTCTGGCTGCTGCTTACTGCTTCTGGTGAAGGATAAATGGAATCTTCATTATTTAATCTGCAACCCCTTTCGCTGACAGCGTAAGGTTTTCCTATCGTCACGTTCATAATAGTCAATAATATTATTCGTTAAAACGAAGTACGGTATGTCCGATAACGATTTCGTCATTATTGTTCAATATCACTACTTCTTCATCTCCTAAGAAATTACTGTTATATAACGTATGATTTTTGCTATTATTATCGGAAAGGCAGTGTTTGTATCCTCCTCTGGCATCTTTTTTTACTTCGATACGAATGTGTTCCCGGCTCATCGACCGGTCAGGCGTTTGAATACCAATCGTTGCACTCGAAGGATGGGATGACTTGCGACCAATGATAGCGATTCCTTCGTGTAGGGGAAACACCTGCTCCTGTGTATGAGCATCGGCAATCACAGTCAGTTTCCCTGTCGTTTTCTTTACCGGTTGAACGATTGTCGTATGATCGGACAAAGAAAAACCATCTCCTTCCTTCCCGGGAAGCATGGAGATGGGTATAAGACATTTACATTTAGGACATTTAAAAGATGTAACATCAGGAGGTAATTTTCCTTCATCCACCTTCAATCCTACATGGCAATGTGGACATTTTACCGATATCATATCATGATCGAGATGTCCATATCGCTTATGTCACTGGAATATGAGTCATTCATATCAGCATCCGACAGCATGATGGTGTCGTCCGACAAAGTAATAAAGTCGGAATTATCCACGCCGTCATCAATGACAACTGCCCCCGTCAGACCATCGTCACTGTCCATATCAATAACAACTGCATCTGATAACTCAAAGTCCGTGTCGTCTATCGTAACGAATGTATATTCTTCTTCCTGCATATAAATTTATTTTTACAATGTAATAATTTATAGCACAAAGATAGAAAAAGAAAACCACAAACTGTCCGGATTCATTTCGAATAATCTAACCACCCTGTTTGGTGTACAAAAGGTACATCTTTTGGATACAAAATGTAATTTAGGCATTTAGATATTCAGTCGTTTACCCATTTGGCTTTGCAGGACGAAACAGGGCATTGCTTTTTGTTAATCAACGACACCCAGGGTATCTCACCCAAGAATGTACCGCATTTGGGGCATACGTAATCTATCTTGAACTGATTGGCAAGATCCTGCAATTGTCCGGGTATCTTGGCCGACTGCTTTGCTCCCAGATAAACGCCGGCTACCGGAGCACAGATAGCTATAAACAGGCTGACTCCCCATAAGACGGGGGTTCCCTTCCCCATAAATCCAACACCTATGCCTATAAGTCCGGTGAGCGCGAAGGGAAGGGCCTGAAACACCCTCGTCTTGAACTGGTTGGACGATTGTATCTTCACTTTCTGTTCGATATACCTGTCGTATACATCCCGCAGGGCTGCAAATTCCTCGCTGTAATCATTTCTGCTTTTCAGTACTTCGGAGAGGTTCAGGTCATGGCGATCTCCCAACCGGACTGTGTCGGTCAGGGAAATCCGTTTCCGGACAATCTGACTTCCGTTCACATACGTCCCGTTGGCCGAGTTCAGGTCCACCAGCAGCAGACATCCATCTTCGTCGTGGGTCAGTTGGGCATGGTAGCGGCTCACGTGGGAGTCATGCACCACATAATCGTTATCGCCTGCTTTTCCTATCTTAATTATCATGATCTTGAGCACTCTCCGCTTTTCCCATTTCTTTTTCAAACGAGTCCTTTAAGGTCTTCAGCGGATCTTTGGATATGATTAACTCTTTCGGTTTGCCTTCGCCGGTGAGCAGCAAGAGCCGTTGCTTGGGCAAGTTTATTTGCAGGATATGGTTTTTGTTAATTATATGGCTTTTTCCTACACGTATCAGTATTTTATTGCTTCCCGTCACCTGCTTCTCCAGAATCTCTTCTATCTTTCCGATATTTATGGCAAAAGTAAACTGTATCCCATTTGATAAAAGGAGCTTGGTATAGTTCCGGTCGGCCTCGAAATAAAGAATTTGACCTATCTTTATACGTAATAATTCGTCTCTTGTTTTTATAATCAGATATCGATCCATTTGATGCGGAGTTAACATTTATTTCTTTTAATCGAAAGGCAAAGGTACAAGAAAAACTCATTTTCCCGGTATTCCGGCAAATAAAAACCGTGGCGAAGTCACGCTCGCCACGGTCGTCACCCGAACAAGGAAGTGTTAAAGGGCAAATGCCGGCTTGCGGTTGATCCACTGTCCGCGGGTGAAGTCGGGGAAATCCACCACAGCGCCGCCGCGGGCAATCGACATCTCCGACAGTCCCGAAATGGCGCTCCATGCAGCCGCATCGTAGCAATCCATCGGCGCCGGCTTTTTATTTCGTATCGCATCAATAAAATCGTACATCATGATGTAGTCCATCCCTCCGTGGCCGGCTTCTCTGGCTGCAGCGTCGAGCCTGCTCCATAGCGGGTGGTCATACTTTTTAAACCATTCGTCCGAATCGTCCCAACGGTGGGGATTGGACTGTCCTTCCACGTATACATGGTCGCCGTCGTTCATCCACAGGCCTTCGGTACCTTGGATGCGGAAACCCAGCGAATACGGACGCGGCGAATTGGTATCGTGCGTAACGATAACCGTCTGCCCGTTGGCACATTTAATCATGGACGTCACAATATCTCCCAGGTTAAAGCGCAGACCGGCCAGCGGATGATGCTCGCCGCCATTATCTACAATGAACTTATGCAGTCCGCGGGACTGTGTAGCCATGGCCGAGAGCGACAGGAAGCGGTTTCCGCGATTTATATCCATGCAGTTGGCCACCGGCCCTATGCCGTGGGTAGGATAAATGTCACCGTTGCGCGCCACCGAATGCTGCGTGCGCCACCGGGCTTCCGAGAAAGCCTCCGGCCCCATGCGAAGTTCGCCGCCTTTCCGGTAGCTGTAATGCTCGCCGTCGTTGAATTTCACATCCCGCAAATCATGCTGGTATCCGCATCCTCCGTGCAGCAGTTCGCCGAACAGTCCCCGGCGAACCATATTCAGCGCCGCCATGCAGTCGCGGCGATAGCATACGTTTTCGAGGATATTCAGCCGGCTACCGGTAGCTTCGGATACATTGACCAGATCCCAGCATTCTTCCACCGTATTGGCAGCCGATACTTCTACGCCCACATACGGCACGCCGGCTTTCATGGCGGCAACCGACATGGGAACGTGCCATTCCCAGGGGCTTGCAATAATTACGCAGTCGAAATCCTCGCTGTTCAGCATCTGTTCGAAAGCCCGTTCGCTTCCGGTATAGGTTTTGGGTGCAGCCACGTTGAGGCCGGAGATATGCTTCAGGGTACTGTCCAGCGCACTCTGCCGGGTATCGCAAATGGCCACGATCCGGTTGCCCGGAATAGCGATTACATTATTAATATGTTCCCTGCATCTTGAACCGGTTCCGATAAACCCGAAGCGGAGTGCACCGTCATGCTTGCCGGCCGGTTTCCCTTTTTGCGGTTTGTCTGTTTCTTCTTCGGCAGCTGCTTGGCCGTGCAGTGCGATACCGGCAGTTCCTATGCCGGCTGCGGTTACTTTTTTAATAAAGGAACGACGCGAGTTTTCCATGTCTGTATAGTTTAATGAATGAATATTATACGCGCAAAGGTAATAAAAATCTCACTGCACCCGAACCCTGAGGTGGGGATTGACGAGCACCAGGCAGGGGGAGATTTCGATCTTTACGCTTCCGGTATAGGCCATCGCGCAGAAGTCGGAGGTCACGCCTCTGCGGTACCAGGTAGTCCGGTGCAGAGCGCCGGGTGCGTAGGAGGAGAAGTACCCATAGGAATCGTTGTTGCCGGTATTCCCGGTGATATAATACCCCAGGGAGAAGGCGCTCTGCGGATTCTGTACCTTGATGACCCGGCCGGCCGACGGGCGGCGCTGAAGTCGAACCGGGCTACCTTCCATTCCGGCACATTCGGAATGTCGTAGATGCTGAAACCGGACTGAGACGTCAGGGGAACAGCCACCGCATTGCCGTACGAAATGGTGAAGCCGGCCTCCGTACCGGTTCTGAATACGAGGAAGCCTTTTTGCACCAGGGGATTGGCAGACGTTGCATTACCGCTCACCTGATAGAACGACATCTGCGTCTGCCCGATGGCATAGACGCTGGGCAGCAGCACGGCTTCCTCTTCGCCGTATCCGCCCCGCTGGTAGACATAGACCGGTGCGGTAGCTTCCACGTATACGGCATATACATTGGCGGGGATATCGTACCGGGCTGCTGCGCCCGCCCCGTTCAGCGTAACGGTTGTATAGCTGTTTCTGCTATAATACACCTTTACCGTTGTAGTAGCGGCGGTGGTAGACACGATGTAGAAGCGTTCCGGACGGGTTGTGGTGTTCGTCAGATAGGTTCTGGGCACCACGTAGCGCGTGCCGAGACTGCCGACCGGCACAATCTGGTCTCCCGAAGTGTCACCGGCCACCAAGTCTTCGGTCACAGTCACGGCAATGGGTTTGTCCGAAGTAATCGGCGTGCCGGCCGGCGACGGGCTTTCGTCATAAGCGTATTCCAGGATTTTCAGCGTCTCTTCCTTGTTGAGCGTACGGGTAATGGCCTTCCCTACAGGAGAAAGAGTGGAGGCTCCGATGCGGATCCTCGCCTTGGACACTACCGTAACGGTGGTGTTGTCTTCCGTGGCGACGATGTCTACCCGGTCGAGTCCCTCGAAAGCGCCGGCGGAGGCGGCGGCATTGTCCGACTGCATGGGGACGTAGAACTGCGTGCCCAGCGCCTGATGTCCCTTCAGGGTGAATATGTCGCGCGATTCGGTATGATTCAGCATATAGTAGGCCGTCACTCTCACGTCCGAACGGATATGCGTGCCGTATTTCACCACGTTGCCGGCCGAACCGCGGGGATTCTCGATATATTTGATGGTGGAGGCATCGCTGAAATCCTCCTTGTGCAGACCGCCGGGAGGAATGGTGGCAGTATACGTCCGCTCCGTACCTCCGTTATAGAGCGTAATAACGACATGTGCGTCCTGATACATCCCGTTGGAAATAGCCGGGAAAGCCGGCCGGTTCAGGGGAATACGCTTGCACCGGCAGGCATTTCCGACATGTGCGGAGCTACGAACCAGAAGGCGGTATCCTGCGCACGGGAGGAGAGGGCGAAGAGGAAGAGGAGAAAAAATACTTTGTTCATCTTTATCAGGATTTAAATTCAATGTCGTTTAGAAACTGTTTTGATTTAACAATTGAGTTTATCAGTCGTCGGTATTAGTTTTTTTTCTTATCTTATTAGTAATAACCACATTACTTGATAAGATGGAAAAAAGAGGCTATTGTAGCGACCTTACTGATAAACAGTGGCAAGTTATAGAAAAATTAGTTGAAGAACAAGTCCGTCGCCGAAAACATTCACTACGCT
>JAISMW010000077.1 GCA_031276545.1 Tannerellaceae bacterium | reverse complement strand
AACTTGACGTCGGGGATGAAGCCGATGATCTCTACGCCGCTGATTCGTTCGTTCAGCTCCAGACCGTAGGCGGCGCGCGCTTTTTCGTTGAAGACAAAGGCTCCGCGGGGCGTCTGGGCATCCTCCGGACGGAAGCTCCGCCCTTCGGTAAGGCCTATCTCCATCACCTCCGGAAAGGAGGGAGCTACCGGCAGGCACTGGAAGCTGATTTGCTTGTCGCGGTACTCGCGCATCCACCCTTCCAGAGAGTATCAAAACGGAATAGCAGTGGTCTCCCTCATTATGCGAGCATCAAAACAGAGGGGTGCATAACAATTTGTCATGCACCCAAACAGAGGAGTAAGTAAATAACGAATAGAGAATAACGCTTTACAGTTTCCAGTAAATAAGACTGGTGCGTACGGGGCTGGCTTGGCCGCCCGCCTTTAATGTGATACGGGGGTCACTGGCTCCCCTGTGCATGCTTATGATTATGTCATCTCCCGCCTCGAAAGCGCCGCCCAGAGTGATGCTGTAGCTGTAATCTTGATAGTCCACGGGTTGGTTTATGGTTACAATGTCTATTTCCGCGCAGTCCATCATGTTGGCATTTGTTTTATCATTCCTGTGCAAATAGATATAAAAAGGACGGCGCCCCACAGCCGTGGTATTTATCTTGCCGTAAAGCCGTATGGAAAACGCATAGCTCCCCGCTTCGGGAATCGTGATGGATTCGAAAGGGACGGTAGTGGCGGTAGCTGTGTTCGATGAGGAGTATGGGGCATCAATAATAGCATCCGTAGTGAGGTTTTTTACGTACACCGAGGTAACGTCTCCGCTACCGACGTTTATGGCGGTACAGGTTTTGCCCAGGAAATCGACGGTCAACTGGGTGATTGTAGGCGACGTTACGGTGGGCGTTCCGAATACTCGGTACATCACCTCTCCTCCTCCGATAGCCAGGGTTCCTCCGATGCGGCTTATGCTTAGTCCGTTTCCTATGGCAACGGCTGCCGTGCCGGAATAGACGCCCCCGTTGCCTCCGATGTAGGGCACTTTCAGCAGTCCCTCGAAGGGCGTTCCTGCGGTGTACTTATTGGGTATCATGGTGATGCTTCCGCATATCAGCGAGGAGATCTGAGGCTGTATGACGGGGTTGTCGTCCAGCCTTCTCCATTCCGCTCCGTCCCAGATGTGCAGTCCGGGCACGAAATCGCCAGCATTGGTTACATTGAAGACTGTCAGCCCTATGTGGTTGTTGTCTTCGGTCACTTTCGAGTGCGGGGTTGAGCCTATTTTGTATCCCCCACTGCCGTCGTTCTCAAACATGGGGAAGAGGTTGTTTTTACTGGTCAGTCCCACGCGCGGGTATAGCATTCCTTTGGTAGCGGTGATGTTGTTTCCGGAGATGATGTTACTTTCTTTCATGTCCAGCAAGGCTCCCTCTCTGGGAGGGATGTCGGCGCCTATTGTTACCTGCGCATTCATGCTATCCGTTGCTTTTATAAAACACAATGCGCCCCACAAACAGAGCAAAACGGTTTTTACATTTCTTTTTCTCATTCTATCAATATCTTTTAGACTGTTGTAATCTGATTTTTAAAACGATTTCTGTTTGCAAAAATAGAGTTATGCTGTGTATTCTGTTCGGTTTTAGCAGGCAGGGAAGTGTGGAAGTCGGTATTTGCATAAGCGAAATTTCGGATTTAACTGTATGAAGGAGTTTATAATCAGCCATAAAGCATCCGATTGTATTTCGTGTCAAATATGAAATTTGATTTGCATTTGTCAGGTTTCCTGAAAATTGAGTAGCTTTGTCCACCAATAAACAGCGTCAAATAACAAGGTATGAATCCAACAAATGCACTGATTTACGAAAAGACTTTCAGGCGGTTCCTTCTGGGTATTTTATGTCTCATTTCCATTCCCTTTGTAGTGGGAGGGTTTATGTATCCGCTGCCTCATCCGTTCGACTATTTTTTTCTCACAATGGGTGTCCTCAATGCGGTGTCCATCACGGTAGTTTATTTTATCCCGGCGGTTTATATAAAGAAACTGGTGATACCCTATTTCTTCATCTTCATGCTCCTTGCCTATTATCCCATGACGGTCTTTTATCTCGTGAAAGGAGTTTCCGTGCCGCTCTTCTGGTACATTGTGATACCTGTCATCATCTACACGGTACACGGAGAAAGGAGCGCCCGCTGGTGGATCTGGTGTTTGTCCCTGCTGCTGTCTACCTTTGCCCTGGCCTTTGTGTTTCGGCATATCGTATACCGGGACGAACTTGTATTCAAGAATCCTGCACCGTTCATCATTTTCCTGCGTTCCGATATGATTAATGCCACCTTTGCGTTTCTGTCCATCTGTTACAGCCTGTATTATATGGATTGTTTCCGGCGAATACGGACGGACTGCGCAAGCGAAACGGAAGAACCGCTGTCTGCTGACAGCAGCGAGCAGGAGAAGTACGGGAAAATATACGAACAGATAGAATCCTACTTCGAGACTAAACAGCCATATCTGAACCCCGACCTCAAAATAGCACAGATGGCCTACGAACTGAACATCAATTCCGTTTACCTGACCAAGGCCATCCGCTTCAGAAAGAACACAAACTTCAACAACTTCATCAACTTCTACCGGGTGGAAAGAGCCAAGAAACTCATGCAGACCAACCTCCACAAGTATACGATAGAACATATCTACCTCTCTTCGGGCTTCAACAGCCAATCTTCTTTCAACAGAGCCTTCAAGATACAAGAAGGAGTAACGCCCTCGGAATACTGCAAAAAGTGTGCGGAAGTGACTAAATGACTGCCTGCCCGGTTATACGGATCCTTTGATTACGACGGGGTATGTTGTGCCCGATTCATCCTGAAAGACAAGGGTTGCCTGGGGTGTTCCGGCGGGCGGATTGCTCAGGCGGTTTGCCACGCCGAACGAAAAGGTTGCGCCCTGTTCGGTGGTGTTCGGGCCGCCGGTTCTGCCGAGCAGGCCGGCGCTGTTGGCCAGGATGCCGTTCGGATCGATCACATCAATGACTGTCCACTGGGTATTGGAGCGGATGCCGATACTCTTGACGCCTCCGTCCAGCTTGAAAACGGAGGGATTGACGGCCTTCAGAGTGAAGTTTATCTGACGGAGGATGATGCTGCGGCTCAGCACCGAGGTACCGTCCTTCAGGGTGAATTCTATCCGCGAAGCCCGTTCCGCCATCGGGTCGCCGGTGAAGTTTGCGGCGGTCACACTGTAGGTTTTCGTTCCTTCGTTAATCGGTCCTCCGCTGATCGTTTCGCCGTCTGCCGGCACTCCTGTTCCACTGAAGGCGGGAGCGCTTCCGACAGGGGTCACTTTGACGGTCAGACTGGCCGAGGTGGGCGTCCAGTTTACTCTGAATTGCTTGGTGGGGCTGCCGGCGTGCGGGAAATCCAGTCCCGAGAGCTCGAAGGTTGTGCGGGGGTCGGTGATGATGAGGGTGCTGCTTGCACCGGGAGTGGGCTTTTGTGTCACGGTGACGCGGTACGTGAGCGTGCCTGCCTGCAGGTCGACATAGGCCGTCCGATCGGTTGTTATTCTATCAGGCATTCCCATTACATAGAGATAAATGTCTTTCGGAACATTGTGTGCAAACGAAGATGAGTTTTCGCTGAGGAAAAGCCAGGATGATATCCCTCCGACGCCGTTCGGGTCGACAATTTTGGCTGTCCCTCCGCCCGCTACATTGGTGCGAACCCTCAGTTTATTGGCTTCGATCTTAGTGTTCGGTATTCCTTCACGGGAGAAGATGAAGGAGCTTTGCGATACTTCCAGCGTATGCTGTCCGTTGAAGGAGACGCTGTCCATATTGCTGTTGTTCCAGCTCAGGATATTGATTTCCATATCGGCATTGGCCGTTTCGAGGGCGGTTTCGGGCGAGGGATATCCTTCGCCGACCACCTTTACAATCTGCAGGAGGTAATGATAGTTGCGCAGCAGGGGACGGTAGCGTACAGGATTGCTGCCGCCGGCAAAGTCCACCCGGTAGTAGGTGGGCGACCCTCCCCTGTAGCTCCCGCCAATCACCAGGCAGGTATTGTTTGCCCTGGCCGCTCCCGATGCACCGGCGGGGGCCTCGTAGGTGTAGAACACCGTTGTGCCGCTGAACAGCAGGGGAGGGTTTGCAGGATGGCTCATGGTAGCGTATCCGCCGGATACGGCGGGCTCGGTGGGCTGCACGGCGCAGTTGTCCGCCGGCCACGTGCTCAGGTCGGGCGCCAGCGCGCCCTGCGTGCTGTAGTTGTACAGCCGTATATCGGTCAGCACAAAGTTGGAACCGTTCGTGCCGGCCGCTTCGGGCGTGAGCACGACTTCCACTTTGGCCATCATCCGTATCATCTGTATCGCATTGCGTCCGGTAAATTCGGTGTAAGAGTCGATCACCTGGTTGTCCTTCCGTCCCCATGCAGGGATGGCGCTGTTCTCCCATTTTCCGGTATTCCGTTCCACCAGGGCGCGGAGCACTTGGTCTTTGCCTTGTCCGAACGCGATGCCGCTACGGGCGATTATATCCTGCGCATTGGTCAGCACGGCAATGTCGAAATTGCCCTTCGGAAGGAGTACCTGGAAGTTTCTCTGCGTGCCGGAAGCTGTGCTGATGTTTTCTGCCCGGATGCAGTATGCATACATGCTCGCGCTCTGTTCCCGTTCAAAGAGGAGCACGTGTATGGTGTTGATGGCGTCTTCGTCCGTCAGGCCGCGTGTCTGCGGCTGCGAGGGAACGCTGATGGAGAAGTTCACCGGAGTTTTGTTTTCGGTTATGTCATTCCGGCCTTTGCCGGCAGGCGGCATTTCTTCAGCAACACAGCCTGCCAGCATAAGAAGGCACAGAGAACAGATGGATAAGATGGATAGGGTAGTTCGTTTCATTTCTTTGGATGTATGATTAGTTATAGTTTATGCTGCCGGAACGCAGATGGGTCGGCGGCGTATTGAGGGCGGTCTCCGGGGTACTGCTGCCGATGCCGCTCACGCTGACTATCTTCACCGGATAGTAATTGTTGCGCAGCAGCGGGAGGAATGCGGACTGGCCGCCGGACTTGCCCGTAAAGTCCACGCGGTAGTACGTCGTGACGGCGCCCTGATAGCGTCCGCCTATCACGAGGCAGATATTGTCCGTCCCGCCGACGCCCGTTCCGGCCGGCGCTTCGTAGACATAGATAGCCCGTTTGCATTCGCGTGCCGTTACGCCGTCGGCAGCATCGTACCGCAGCGGTGCGGTCATCCTGCCGTATCCCCCCGCTCCGGCAGGCTGTGCCGGTTGCGCCGGATTGATCAGGTTGGGCGCCAGGGATCCCCGCGAACTGGCGTTGTAGAGCAGAATCTCGGTAAGGGTGAAGTCGGCGGCTGCCGAAGCATCCACCTCCACGTCAATTTTGGCCATCATGCGGATCATATCCACCGGATTCTGCCTGCCGACACCTGTTTCGACGTTCACCGTCAGTCCCTCTATCTGCCCCCACATGGGGATGGCATTGCGCTTCCACTTGCCGGTATTCGTCTCCACCAGCGCGTCGAGCACCTCTTCCTTTGTATAGCCCGGAGCGACGGGGCAACTGTTTATAATATCCTTGGCATTGGCCAGGAAAACGACGTCGTAAGTACCGGCAGGGAGGCTTGTTTCCACCACCTTCTGAAGAGGTGAAACTGTCCGGATACTGTCTCTGTCCATACCAAACTGATACACCATTTGTCCGCTGATTTCCCTGAACAGCAGCAGCCGCACCGTATAGATAGCATTCTCGTCGGCTTCGCTCAGTGCGCGCGTCTGCGTCTGCGACCCCGGAGAAAGCATGAGCGAGAAGCTCACGCGAGCTTCACTGTCTGCAGGGCTTCCGCCGCTGTCCGGGCGTATTTCTTCGTCGGAAACACAGGATGTAAAGGCAAGACAAAAAACGTATGTAAGCAGAATGAATCGTATCATATTTATTCGTTGTACAATTAATATACACATTAGAACATTGGAATCAATAAAAGAAACCGCACATTCGATTTCAAATGCAAAGGTATAGCTGTGGCAGGAGATAATTATTTACGAAAGAGGCTTTTTTGTTACCCATTTTCCATCTTCGCACGCAAAAACACGTAGAGTTTTCAATCCATTCCCTATATAAAATAGAAAGCCAACTTCTCCCGATTCCAGCCTTTTGCAACATTCCTCCGCGAAACCCTCCCCCACGCGAGGCTGCTGCAAGCTGTTACGAAGCAAAGCCGGATCCGCCGCCCGGCACCTGTCGGCAATACGGTATTTTCCGGATGACGGCCGACTTCTCTCCGTACTAAGTTTGTGTGAACCTGAGTTCGACGTAAGAACCCTTATTTATTACCTATGAAGAGTCAAACCCGGCGGCGATCGGCTTTCCCTTTTTTCGGAAAAGTCAAATCGGACGGCGATCAGCTTTCCCTTTTTTCGGAAAAGTCAAATCGGACGGCGATCAGCTTTCCCTTTTTTCGGAAAAGTCAAATCTGGCGGCGATCAGCCTTTTGTTTTCAGTCGGAAAGGCAAACCTGGCGGCGATAAGACTTCCGACTTCAGTCGAAAAGGCAAACTTTTATTGCCTCAAATCAATTGTTCCAAGCGATGGAGGAGTCCAGTATTGCCGCCTTTCCCTTACGTCGAACTCACGTTGTGAGTAAAACAATGTATATTTGCGGAGTCATCTCATAAAAAGAATAATGAAAACAACATCCACTGAAAAAAAGAAACCCGGGAAAAAAGGGGCGAAGGCTGCTGCTCCGGCTGTGCCTTATCATTATAAGCCTGAAGATATGTCGACGGAAGCCTGGCAAAAGGCGCTTCGTAAACAGTTTGCCGAGAACAGACTGTTCGAGATCGAAAAACCGGATGCGCCCGGTTCTTCTTTTGGCGACTACAGGGTAAGGAATCCCGAAACGGGTAATTGCTACAAGGTGGCTTTCCGGGGATTGGAGAGTCCGATGAATTTCTGCTCCTGTCCGGACTTTAAAACCAATCGACTGGGGACTTGCAAGCACCTGGAGGCAGTGGTGTATCATCTGACACAGCATGGCGGAAAAGGATTGGAGAACAGGGAATATATTCCGGCCTATACCTCGGTCTACCTGTCGTATAAGAACGGGAGGGAAGTGAAAATCCGTATGGGTGAAGACCATCGGGATGCGTTTGCCCGTCTGGCGGAGGCGTATTTCGACGGGGAGCATACGCTTCGCCCCGGGGCCATAGAGCATTTCGAGGAGTTTTTGCAGGAAGCGCAAAGCATAGATCCAGCATTTCGCTGCTATCCCGATGCGCTGCATTTTGTACTGGAGCTGCGCGAAGCCGGGCGCCGCAGGCTGATTGCCTCGCAGTACGACGGTTTCGACAGGCTGGTGCGTGCGACGCTTTTTCCGTATCAGCAGGAAGGTATCCGCTTTGCTTTCGAGAAGGGGCGTAGTCTGATTGCCGACGAGATGGGGCTGGGCAAAACGATCCAGGCCATAGGCGCCTGCCAGATGTTTCGCAAAGAGCTGGGACTGGAAAGGGTGCTGATTGTCTGTCCCACTTCGCTGAAATACCAGTGGGAAAGCGAAATAAAACGGTTCACCGGCGACCGTGCGCTGGTGATAGAAGGAGCGCCGCATGTCCGCTGGAAGCAGTATGCACAGGAGGATTTCTACAAGATTGTGTCCTATCATACGGTGGCGAACGATGTCAGGGAGATTCTTTCTCAGCATTACGATATAGTGGTGCTGGACGAAGCGCAGCGCATCAAGAACCGGAAGACCAAAGTGGCGCAGTCCGTCAAGAAAATACAGACGCCCTACTGCGTGGTGCTGACCGGGACGCCTCTGGAAAATAAAATAGAAGAACTGTATTCCATCGTACAGTTTGTGAATCCCTACGTGCTGGGGCCGTACTACCGGTTTCTGGATTATTACCAGGTGAGAAACGAAACGGGGAAAACCGTCGGCTACCGGCATCTGGATGAAATCGGGGTACAGTTGGCTGACGTGGTGAAGCGGCGACGTAAGAGCGAGGTGCTCCTGCAGCTTCCCGACCGCATGGACAAGCACCTTTTTGTGCCGATGACCGTTCAGCAGATGGATATCCATACGGAATGTCAGGATTTGGTGGGGCAGTTAGTGAGCAAATGGCGGCGGCTGGGTTTTCTGCCGGAGAAAGACCGCCAGCGACTGCTGATTAATCTGAACCGGATGCGGATGTCGTGCGACAGTACATACCTGTTCGACCAAAAGACGCGGCACGATACGAAAATCGGAGAGCTGATGCATATTCTGTCGGAATATTTCGAAGGCAACGGGGAGAAGGCCGTGGTGTTCAGCCAGTGGGAGCGCATGACGCGGATCATCGCGCAGGAACTGGATGCGGCCGGTATTGAATATGAATACCTTCATGGCGGTGTGCCGGGCAAAGACCGCAAAGCGCTGTTTGACCGGTTCGGACAGTCCGATACCTGTCGCGTATTCCTGTCGACCGATGCCGGAAGTACCGGCTTGAATCTTCAGGCCGCTTCGCTGATTATCAATATGGACATTCCCTGGAATCCGGCGGTGCTGGAGCAGCGCATCGCCCGCATCCATCGTATGGGGCAGAAGCGCCGCGTTTCGGTGATCAATTTTGTGTCGGCCAATACGATTGAAGAGCGTATGCTTTCGGTGCTTCAGTTCAAATCTTCGCTGGCAGAGGGTATTCTCGACCGGGGCGAGAGTGCGGTTTTTCTGAGCGACAGCAAATTCAACACCTTTATGAAAGATGTGGAACAGATGACCGTTCAGGCGGATGAAGTCGCCCCGCCGGCCGTTATTTCGGACGAAGAGGCCTGTTCGGAGATGCGCGACGCGGCGCAAACCGAAGCCTCCCTGCCGGATACGGCAGGCAATCCGGAAGAGTTTGAGATCCCCGGAGACGACGATGTGAAACCGGTAGACGAGGCTTCGGAACTGATTACGCAGGGATTTGCTTTCCTCAGCGGACTGGCCGAAACGCTGTCGTCCGAAGAAGCCACCGAACGCCTGGTGCATTCTCTGGTGGAGAAAGACGGAAAGACCGGCCGGATGCATCTGAAAATTCCGGTGGAGAGCGAGGAGACGGTGAGTAATGTGTTTCGCCTGGTGGGAAACCTGCTGAAGGGATTCGGAAAATAAAAACCGGAGGATGCCGGCCGTTGTCGGGAATAATGAGTATCTTGGGAGCCTTCATCCAATCCGTATACTAATAAGTAAGCAACTAATAATGTAAGCAAAATGGACAGACGAGTTTTTCTTAAGGTAGGTGTGGCCGGTATGGCCGGTTTATCCACACTTCGTGCCACGATGGCAAACGGGATGCATTCCCCTTCGGATGCAAGGGTCGGCAAGGTTCAGTTGGGGAACAGCGGGCTGACGGTATCGCGCATGGCGATGGGTACGGGATCGATAGGGTACGGGCGTTCGTCGAACCAGACCCGGCTGGGTATGGAGAAGTTCATCCGGCTGGCACACCATGCCTACGAGCAGGGTGTCCGCTTCTATGATATGGCCGACGGCTACGGGTCGCATCCATTTGTGGCGGAAGCTATCAAAAGTATTCCGCGCGAAAACATCACCCTGCTTTCTAAGATGTGGACGCAGGAACCCGGCTCGGCGCAGATAGAGCCGGTGTCAAAAACGCTGGATCGCTTCCGCCGGGAAGTGGGTACGGATTATTTCGACATTCTGCTGATGCACTGTATGATGAGCGGCGGGTGGACGGAAAGCCGAAAGCATTATACCGACGGTCTTTCGAGAGCCAAACAGGACGGCATCGTGAAGACCGTAGGCGTATCCTGCCACAGCTACGATGCGCTGGCGGAAGCGGCGGAATCGCCGTGGGTGGACGTCATCATGGCCCGAATCAATCCTTTCCAGAGCAAGATGGACGGGACGCCGGAAGCCATTAAGGCGCTACTGGGCAAAGCCCGTGCGAACGGAAAGGGAATTATCGGGATGAAGATTTTCGGCGAAGGCTCCAACGTGACGGACGAAGAGCGCGAACGTTCACTGCAGTTTGCCTTTACGGAAGGACATGTACACTGCACGACCCTCGGAATGGAGACTATCGCCCAGATGGACGATGCCGTCGACCGTGTGGCACGGATTACCCGTGGATAAAACCGCCATGATGACGCCGAAAATAGCCGCCCTGCTGGGTTGTGAAGCGGATTACTACCTGCACCACACCTGCAAGACCATCCGCAAATCGCTTATACACATACCTTCTCCCGACACTGTGGAGGAGGTATGGCTTCATTCGGACAGGAATATCCGGACGCTGAAAAGCCTGCACACGCTGTTCGGACACGGACGGCTGGCCGGTACGGGGTATCTGTCCATATTGCCGGCCGTCCTGGGTGCAGAGCATACGGCAGGCGCTGTTTTTGCCTCGAACCCGCAGTATTTCGACCCGGAGCATATCATCCGTCTGGCCATAGAGGGGGGATGCAGTGCGGTGGCGTCCACCTTCGGCGTACTGGGGATGACGGCGCGCAAGTATGCACACCGGATACCCTTCATCGTGAAAATAAACCATTCCGAAAGCCTCACCTTTCCGACCTCATCCCGTCAGACCGTATTCGGCACCGTAAAAGAAGCCTGGAATATGGGCGCTACCGCAACGGGAGCCTCCATCTGTTTCGGATCCGGGGAAGGGCAACGACAGTTGCCCGCCATAGCCGACGCATTTGCATACGCCCACGAACTGGGGATGGCCACGGTGCTCTGGTGCGATCTGCAAAACGGCCGCTTCCATAAAGACGGGACGGATTATCATACAGCCGCCGATCTTGCCGGACAGGCCAATCATCTGGGGGTGACGCTCCGGGCGGATATCGTCAAACAGCGGTTCCCGGCGGTGAACGGCGGCTTTCCCGCGATGAACCATGCGCCGTACAGCCCCAGAACCTACGCGGAACTGATGACCGGGCACCCGATCGATCTGTGCCGCTACCAGGTGGCGAACGGATATATGGGACGCACCGGCCTGATTCATTCGTACGGCGCGCCGCACGAAACGTTTACGTTGAGGGAAGCCCTCATTGCCGCCATTGTGAATAAACGCGCCGGCGGCATGGGGCTAATGGGGGGAGAAGAAATTTTTGATAAACCGGTGGGCGAAGCTATTGAAATACTCCACACCATTCAGGACGTCTATCTGGATCCTGATATTACGATTGCATAGACTTTAATTCTTCAGCCATCTGTCTAACCAGCCAAAGAATACGCGCTGGAAGAGGACAGCGTTCTGCGGCTGTGCTATCCAGTGGTTTTCGTTGGGGAAGATAAGCATCTCGGCGGGAATACCCCGCAGCTTGGCGGCATTGAAGGCGCTCATACCCTGCGAGGCAAGAATACGGTAGTCCAGTTCGCCGTGCGTAATCAGGATGGGCGTATCCCATTTATCAATAAAGCGGTGAGGCGAATTGTCGAACGATCGTTGTGCCGTGGCGTTGCTCCTGTCCCAGTAAGCGCCTCCCAAATCCCAGTTGGCGAACCACATTTCTTCGGTTTCCAGGTATTGCTGCTCCAGGTTGAAGATTCCCGCGTGAGCCACAAAGGCCTTGAAGCGTTTCTGATGATTCCCCGCCAGCCAGTATACGGAGAAGCCGCCGTAGCTTGCACCGACGGCTCCGAGGCGGTCGGCATCCACGTAGGGTTCCTTTGCCATGGCGTCGATAGCCGAGAAATAATCCTTCATGTTCTGTCCGCCGTAGTCGCCGCTGATTTGTTCCAGCCATTCCTGTCCGAATCCCGGCAGTCCCCGCCGGTTGGGGGCTACAATGATATAGCCGTTAGCCGCCATGATTTGCATATTCCAGCGATAACTCCAGAACTGGCTGACGGTGCTTTGCGGGCCTCCCTGGCAGTAGAGTAGGGCGGGGTATTTTTTGTTCGGGTCGAAGTCCGGCGGGTAGACAATCCAGGTCAGCATCTGCTTTCCGTCTGTGGTTTCAATCCATCGGGGTTCCGATTTGGCGAGGGTCAGCCGGTCGAAAACTTCTTTATTCTCGAAGCTGATTTCGGTAGCCACTCCGGTCTCCGTATCTACGGCAAACACTTCCGGCGGGTATTCCATCGACTGACGGACAGCTACCAGCTTTCCTGCGGCGGTATCCATTCCGGTATAATCGTATTGTCCGGAGGTGATTTGCCGGATTTGCCCGTCCAGTCCGATCTGCCATATATGCGTAAGCGCTTCCTTGCAGGCGATGAAAAAGAGCGACCGGCTGTCGGGCAACCATCGGATGGCATCGGTATTGTAATCGAATGCGGAGGTGAGATACAGCTTTTCGCCGGTGGACAGATCGGCTGCGAACAGTCGCTTCTTGTCGGATTCGTACCCGTCGCGTTCCTGACTGATCCAGGCGATGTATTTACCGTCGGGCGAGAATTGCGGCGCGGTGTCGTAGCCCGTCATGCCCTCCGTCAGGTTGCGGGTTTCCTTTGTCTCTACATTATATATATAGATATCCGAATTGGTAGACAGGGCGTAGTCCATGCCTGTCTTTTTCCGGCAGGAATATGCTATCTGTTTCCCGTCGGGGCTCCAGGCCAGGTCTTCTGTTCCGCCGAACGGTTTCATCGGACATTCAAAGGGTTCTCCTTCCAGGATGTCTGTCGCATCCCCTACGGTGGATCCGTCGAAAGAGGCCACAAAGGGATGCGGGACGGTTTCTACCCATTCGTCCCAGTGCTTATACATCAAATCATCCACGATGCGTCCGGTGGCTTTCGGCAGATCGGGATATTTGTCCGAGGTTCGCTCTCCGTATTTAATGTCGCCAAAGAAAAGGACGCCGGTTTCGTCGGGCGAGAAGATGAAACCGTGGATGCCGCCTTCCCTGTGGCTTGCCTGTCGCCGGTTGGTACCGTCGGCCTGCATGATCCATATCTGCGAACTGCCGCTTTCGCCGGACAGGAACGCGATTTCGCTGCCTCCGTGAATCCAGACGGCGTTCTGTTCGCTGACGGGGGTTTGTGTAATCTGCTGTTTGCCGCTACCGTCGGAGTTGACCACAAACAGTTCCCGGTTTCCTTTGTTCTGTTCGATACTGATAAAGGTTACACCGTAGAGCACTTTGCTGCCGTCGGGCGAAAGAGTGGCCTCGCTCACCCGGGGCAGGCTGTAAAGCACTTCCGGCGTCATGACGGTGTGGGTTACTTCAATCTGCGGTCTCCCGATCAGCGGCGCGGATTCATTTGCTTTATCCTGTGTACAGGCTTCCCATAATAATACGGACATCGGCATCATTGCGTAGGTTATCGTTTTGTTCATTCTAAATAAATTAAATTCATATATGCGAAATTAGTAAATATAATTATATCTTTGCATTATAATTTAAGAACTTAATAATTATGGATAAGATTTGGTTATTAGGAATTGCACTATGTATGGCAATCATGGTTACTTCATGCAAGCCTAAACAGAGCACGTATAAGGCAGCTTATGAACAGGCACAGGAGAGATCCGATACGGATGAAACATTTGACGAATACGATGACAATACCGAGTTCGCCGATGAGGTAGATATTACCCCCGTCTCGAAACCGAAAACGGAAACGGATCCCTTAGATCTCGGAAACTCCGGAAATATCGGCGGCTATCCCGATATAAACGAAAGTCTCAACATTGCGACACGTCAGGAACGCATCAACCCCTACGAAGGTGAAAGCTTTCAGGCATTGAGGCGTTACAATGTGGTAATCGGCAGTTTCAGAAACCGCACCAATGCCACAGCCCTCAAAGAACGTATGCAGTATGCAGGATACAGCGCTATTTTGGCAGAAAACGAATTTGGCATGATACGGGTTATCATTCACAGCTCCGACAGCAAACAGGAGTCGATCCGTACGCGCAGTTCCTTTAAGTCCAAAAACTATCCGGATTTTCAGGATGCCTGGATACTGGAACGTTCCCGCTGATTCGGGGATTACCCGTTTTACAGCACAGTCGGCACATATCTAAAGGGATTTCTTACGGGAAGTCCCTTTTCTTTATCCCGCAAACTCACCGCACAGAGAACTTACATACGGAAAACGCATGAAAATCATAGACGAAAACTTATTAAACGAAACAACGGAAAAAGCGAAACGCTCACCCCGCCTTCGCATGAACCATAACTTCCACGAATGTTTGGACGAGCCCGTGAACCGACTGATCAATGCCATGGAACCGGGCACCTATTTGCGTCCCCATCGCCATATAAACCCCGACAGGGACGAAGCCTTTTTGATCCTTCGGGGCAAAACGGCGGTTTTTATCTTCAACGAACTGGGAAATATAGAGGAACAGCTTCTGCTCGACCCGCAATCCGGCGTATACGGCGCCGAAATAAAAGCCGGCGTATGGCACGGACTGATTGTACTGGAAACCGGAACCGTATTGTATGAAATAAAAAACGGGCCGTACGTGCCCGTTTCGCCTGCCAACTTCGCTCCCTGGAGCCCGGAGCCCGAAGATACCGGCGCTGTGCAGGAATACCTCGCCTTCCTTACCCGACAGATTGCAGAAGCCTGCCGATAGCTTCACGCCAGTCTTCTCCGTTCCGGGGCTGATAGGTGTGCAGACCCAGCGAACGGGCTACGGCGATGTTTCGCTCACCGTCGTCTACAAACAATGTTTCGGAGGCCGTCATGCCGCCGTGCTTCAGCATATATTCGAAGATGCGGGGGTCGGGTTTGGTCAGCCCCACCTTGTAGGACACGTACATCGCATCAAAGTAACGGGAAATGGGGAGGCCGGCAGAGGAAAAAGCCTCCGTTTCCGCCCATTCGAATATGGCGGGATTGGTGTTGCTCAGCAGATACACTCTGTACTTCTTTCTCAAGTCGAGAATATAATCCAGCTTGTATGGAGACACGTCAACGATAAATCCCTTCCAGGCATAGACCACTTCTTCCATCGAGAGCGACTTTCCGGCATACCGGCTAAGGGCGCTGCAGAAGGCCGGCAAATCCATTTCACCCCTTTCCAGCGCCAGAAAAATGCCCCGCTGTTCGTATTGGTCGAGAATCTCGCCGATATGCGGGATACCCAGTTCCTCAAACCTCCGGATGGAGCGCGTGATGTCCAGATCGATAATCACGCCTCCCAGATCGAATACAATGTTTTTTACTGTTGACATACCTTCTTTCATTATTCATACAACTATTCCAGGGAATGAATCACCAGCCCCGAACGGAGCTTGGGTTCGAACCAGGTGGTCTTCGGAGGCATGATGTTCCCGCTGTCGGCAATATCGATCAACTGTTTCATTGAGACGGGATACAGCGCCAGGGCTGCCTTCATCTCGCCGCTGTCTACGCGGCGCTTCAGTTCGCCCAGTCCGCGGATACCGCCCACAAAGTCGATGCGCCGGTCCTGCCGGAGGTCTTTGATACCCAGTATCTCATCCAGAATAAGACGGGAGGATACCGTTACGTCCAGCACGCCGAGGGGATCGCTGTCGTTGTACGTTCCCGGCTTGGCCGTCAGCGAATACCAGGCGCCTCCGAGGTAGAGCGAAAAATTATGCAGCGCCGAGGGGCGGTAGATCCCGCTCCCTTTGTTTTCGACCCTAAAGCTCTTTTCCAGTGCGGCCAGGAACGAGGCTTCCGACAGTCCGTTCAAATCCTTTACCACACGGTTGTAGTCGATAATCGTCAGTTGGGAAGCGGGAAAGCATACGGCCATAAAGTAATTGTATTCTTCATCCCCGCGGTGCAAAGGATTTTGCCTCGCTTTCTCGGCTCCCACCAGTGCGGCGGCTGCCGAACGGTGGTGTCCGTCGGCTATATACAGGGCGGGGATTTCGGCGAATACTTCCGTGATGCGGGCCATGTCGGCCTCCCGGTCGATCAGCCAGAAGGAGTGTCCGAAGCCGTCCGGCTGCGCGGTGAAGCGGTACTCCGGCGCTTCGCCGGCATATTTCCGTATGATGGCGTCCAGCTCCGGATGGTCGGGAAAGGCAAAGAACACCGGCTCGATGTTGGCATTGGTCACGCGGACATGCTGCATCCGGTCTTCTTCCTTGTCCCGGCGGGTCAGTTCGTGTTTTTTGATGCGGCCGTTCAGGTAGTCGTCCACGCAGGCACAGATCACCAGGCCGTATTGGGTGCTGCCGTTCATGGTCTGCGCATAGAGGTAGTACATCTCCTTCGGATCCTGTACCAGCCAGCCGTTCGTCTGAAACTTCCGGAAGTTTTCGGCGGCTTTCCGGTATACGGCCGGATCGTGTTCGTCGGCGCCTTCGGGGAAATCTATTTCCGGTTTGATGATATGGTAGAGCGACTTTTCGTTGTCGCCGGCTTCTGCGCGGGCTTCTTCGGAGTTCAGCACGTCGTAGGGTCTGGAGGCTACCTGTCCGACCAGTTCCCGGGGCGGACGGATACCTTTGAAGGGCTTTATTTTCATGAGGGGTTTACTTTGAACTGTGTATTCCCGTTTTGGATGAAGTCTACGATTTGGCGGGCGGCGGCAATGCCGGCGTTGATGTTGGCTTCGGCCGTCTGGGCGCCCATCTTTTTGGGAGTGGCGAAATAGCGGTCGGGATACTTTGCCGAAAGTTCGGCGTCGACGTCCGGCTTCACGTCGCTCAGGTACGCAAAGTCGGGGCGTTCTTCCAGGATGCGTGCCAGGGCGGTTTCGTCGATCACTTCCTTGCGGGCGGTATTCACCACTACGGCGTTTTGGGGCATCCGGCTCAGCAGCGGATAGTTGATGGAGCGCTTTGTTTCGGCCGTTGCCGGTATATGGAGGGATATGATCCGGCAGGTTCCGAATAGTTCTTCGGCGGAGGATACGGGCTTCACGCCGTCGCTTTCCATCGTGCCGGCCGGCGTATAGGGGTCGTAGGCGTATACGTCCATGCCGAATCCCCGGGCAATGCGCGCTACATGGCGTCCTACGTTGCCGTAGGCCAGGATACCGAGCGTCCGGCCTTTCAGTTCGCTGCCCGATGTTCCGCGGAAGAATCCGCGAAGGCCGTACACCAGGAGTCCGAAGACCAGTTCGGCTACGGCATTTGAGTTCTGCCCCGGCGTATTCATCACGCATACGTTGCGGGCGGTGGCTGCCTGCAAATCCACATTGTCGTAGCCGGCTCCGGCGCGGACAACGATTTTGAGCTGTCCGGCGGCTTCCAGGACTTCGGCATCGACGATGTCGCTGCGTATGATGAGGGCGTCTGCCTCCTTCACGGCTTCCAGGAGCTGTGCTTTCGAGGTATATTTTTCCAGTAGAAGGAGTTCCATTCCGGCGGCTTCCAGGACTTCGCGGATACCTTTCACCGCTATCGCGGCGAAAGGTTTGTCGGTTGCTACGAGTACTTTGGTCATGGTCAGTGTTGTTTTTCGAAGGTTTTCATGGCGTCTATAAGCGCTTCCACGCTGCTCTTCGGCATGGCGTTGTATAGGGATGCGCGGAATCCGCCTACCGAGCGGTGCCCCTTGATGCCTACCATTCCGGCAGCGGCGGCATAGGCTCCGAAGTCGGCTTCCAGTTCTTTGTATTCGTCGGTCATCACGAAGCAGACGTTCATAATCGAACGGTCTTCCGGAGCGACTGTCCCCCGGAACAGTTTGTTCCGGTCGATTTCGTCGTACAGGATGGCGGCTTTTTCGAGGTTCATCTGTTCTATTGTGCGAAGGCCTCCCAGCGACTGGTACCACTTCAGGGTCTGCAGGGCGGCATAGATGGGAAATACCGGAGGGGTGTTGAACATGGATTCTTTTTTGATGTGCGTCCGGTAGTCCAGCATGGTGGGGATGGGACGGGATATGCGTCCCAGCGCTTCTTCGCGTACAATGACCAGCGTCACGCCGGCGGGTGCAAGGTTCTTTTGTGCCCCGGCATAGATGACGTCGTACTTTGATACATCCACCGGACGGGAGAAAATGTCTGACGACATGTCGCACACGAGTCGCACGTTCAGCGACGGGTCGTAGCGCATTTCGGTTCCGTAGATGGTATTGTTGGAGGTAAAGTGGAAGTAGTCCGAGTCTTCGCTCACTTGGTAGTCTTTGGGAATATAGGTGTAGCCGGCCTCTTTGGACGAGGCTACCACTTCTACGTCTCCGAACAGGCGGGCTTCTTTGATGGCATTCGAGGCCCAGGTGCCGGTGTCCAGATAGGAGGCCTTCCGCCCCAGAAGATTGAACGGAACCATGCAGAACTGCAGGCTGGCTCCTCCGCCCAGGAATACTACTTCGTAGCCGGACGGTACGTCCAGCAGTTCTTTCACCCGGCTGCGTGCTTCGCTGCATACGGCTACAAATTCTTTTCCTCTGTGCGAGACTTCAAGGATGGATAGTCCCGTGCCTTCAAAATTGGTCACCGCTGCTGCCGAGTTCTTTATTGTATACTCGCTCAGGATGGATGGCCCTGCTGAAAAATTGTGCTTCTTCATACGCTTTATTGCTTTTAAAATGTTATACTTCTCTCAGGAATATCTGTTGCCCCACAGGTGTTTCATCCGCTCCGTCAGTTTCTGTTCGGCGGGATTGTCCTGTCCTGTCCACATTCTTTCCCCTTTGATTTCGGGGGGGAGGAAGTCTTGGGGGACAAAGTTGTTTTCATAATCATGGGCATATTTATAGTCCTTGCCATAGTCCAGTTCCTTCATCAGTTTGGTTGGCGCATTCCTCAGATGGAGCGGAACGGGCAGGTTTCCCGTCCGTTCGACACATTCCAGTGCGGCGCCGATGGCCATATAGGCCGAGTTGCTTTTCGGACTGGTGGCGAGGTAAATGGTTGTTTCGGAGAGGACAATCCTTCCTTCCGGCCAACCTATTTTGTGCAGCGCGTCGAAGCAGGCATTGGCCAGCAGCAGGGCGTTGGGGTTGGCCAGTCCGATGTCTTCGGCTGCCAGAATCAGCAGGCGTCGGGCGATGAACTTCGGGTCTTCGCCTCCTGCCACCATCCGTGCCAGCCAGTAGACTGCCGCGTCGGGGTCGCTTCCCCTTACGGACTTGATAAAGGCGGAGATGATGTCGTAGTGCATCTCGCCTCCTTTGTCGTAGGCCGCGGGGTTTTCCTGGAGGCGTTCCACTACTCCGGCGTCGGTTATCTCTACGGTATCGTTTCCTTCTCCGGCGTTGACCATCAGGTCGAGGATGTTGAGCAGTTTGCGGGCGTCGCCTCCGGAGTAGCGGAGGACGGCGTTTGTTTCTTTCAGGAGAATCTTCCGGGTCTTCAGTACCCGGTCTTCGGCGATTGCTTTGCGGAGCAGTTCCAGCAAATCTTCTTTGTCGAGCGACTTGAGCGAATAGACTTGGCAGCGCGAGAGCAGCGGGCGGATCACTTCGAAGGAGGGATTCTCGGTGGTGGCTCCGATGAGCGTAATCGTTCCCGTCTCCACGGCGCCCAGCAGCGAGTCTTGCTGCGACTTGCTGAAGCGGTGTATTTCGTCGATAAAAAGGATGGGCGAGGCGGAGTTGAAGAAGCGGTTGTTTCGGGCTTTTTCTATCACGTCGCGGACGTCTTTGACGCCCGAACTGATGGCGCTCAGCGTATGGAAAGGGGCTTCGAGTCGGTGTGCAATGATTTGCGCCAGCGTGGTTTTCCCCACGCCGGGCGGCCCCCATAGGATGAAGGACGGTACTCTTCCGGCATCGATCATTTTGCGCAGGATGGCTCCCTGGCCTACCAGATGCTTCTGTCCGATGTAGTCGTCCAGCGATTTGGGACGCATTCTTTCCGCTAAAGGTTGATTCTCCATGCGGCAAAATTCGGTTTTTTTATTCACTTATCAAAGGCGGGGAGTTTGTTTCGGCGGGGGGTTGCCCAAAAGGGAGCTTCCGGAGCTCCTGCGTACAGGGTCTCCGGAAGTTCCTCTCATTCTTTTTCTCTGGTTGCCAGGGTATATTGCGCGATTCGGGCGGGGCCTGTGGACACAATTTTTCCTTCGGCCTGCAATTCTTTCAGGTCTTTGAGCGCCCGGTACCCTGTGCAATGATTCAGGCCGCGACAGATGGATGTGGATATCGCGCGGTGTATATATATGTAGTTAAGGATGTTTTCTTTTCGTTCGCTGTCGGTCAGGTTTTGCATTCCGTTCTCCCGTTCTGCCCGTTCGAACTTCATGCCGCGCAGCCGTCTTCTCAGTTCTCCGGAGCATCGGAAGGCTACTCTGCCGAACATCACCCTCGAGGGCGTCACTTCTTTTGCCTCTGTGGCCGGGGCGTTTTTCACCGCTACGCTGAAGTATCCCAGTCCTTCGAGTTCCACCGTTTCGCCGCGCGAGAGGTGCATTGCCAGTTGCTCCTGAAAGCTGGCCAGCAGTCCTTTGATATCTCCGGGAGAGAAGGAAGATACGAGCGATATTTCCTTCACGATAAGGTCTATCCCCACCGGCTGCTGCTTCACCAGGCGGGCGTGCAGCCGGTTGCTCTCCGGGTCGCTTCCGCCTCTGGGCGGGTTTTTGAATAAACAGTAACGTGCTTTCATCTCTTTTCTTTGGGTGCAAAGATACGTCAGGTTTTTTAATAAACAAATAAAACCTGTATTTTTTTTTATCTGAATCAGAATAAAATTTTTGTTCCACCGGGTTAAAATAGGTCTTTCACCCGGTGAAAGAGGTATTTTAACCTGGTGAAAGACCTATTTTAACCGGGTGGAATAGATATTTCAACCGGGTGAAATAGGTATTTCAACCCGGTGGAATGGAAATTGCTTCCTGGAATGGTTTGTTTTTTATATTGATACAGAACTATTTATTGTATTTCAGGAAAGATGATTCCAGCCTGACTTTTTGCAAGTCCGGAAAGGATGGACTTGAGGCAGGCGGTATCCGTATCGACGCCAATGGGCTTCGCTACGGCTGACAGATGAAATACGGGGGAAAACGGATGAAATACGGGGAAAAGAAAACAGGAGGGAAACTCACGTCTGCCTCCTGCCAATTATAGAAATAACCTATTAATCATAGCATATTACAGTCGGTTGGCCGACCCTAATACGTTTTCTATTTTGTGTTTGTACAGTTTCATTGCATTGTCGCGAGCCGGGCCAAGGTATTTGCGCGGGTCGAATTCGGCGGGTTCTTGCACGAATGTTTTGCGGATGGCGGCGGTCATGGCCAGGCGGCTGTCTGAGTCTATGTTGATTTTGCAGACGGCGGAGGTGGCTGCCCGGCGGAGCTGGTCTTCGGGTATGCCGATGGCGTCTTTCAGGGCGCCGCCGTATTTGTTGATGGTGGCTACTTCTTCCCGGGGTACGGAGGAGGCTCCGTGGAGTACGATGGGGAATCCGGGGATTCGTCTTTCTACTTCTTCGAGGATGTCGAAGCGCAGCGGGGGGGGGACGAGGTTGCCTTCGGCGTCGAGGGTACACTGTGCGGGGGTGAATTTATGGGGGCCGTGGGAGGTACCGATGGAGATGGCGAGGGAGTCGCATCCTGTTTTGGTGACGAAGTCTACCACGTCGTCGGGATTGGTGTAGGTGGTGTGTTTGGCGACTCTGTTGTCTTCGATGCCTTTCAGGACGCCGAGTTCTCCTTCTACGGTGACGTCGTACTGATGGGCGTATTCAACTACTTGCTTCGTGAGGGCTACGTTTTCTTTGTAGGAGAGGTGGGAGCCGTCGATCATTACGGAGGAGAAGCCTGTTTCTATGCAGCTTTTGCAGAGTTCGAAGGTGTCTCCGTGGTCGAGGTGGAGTACGATCTGGGGGTTGGGGCATCCCAGTTCTTTGGCATACGCCACGGCTCCTTCGGCGAGATAGCGCAGGAGGGTTTGATTGGCGTATTTGCGTGCGCCGCTGGATACTTGCAGTATCACGGGGGATTTGGTCTCTACGGAAGCCTGGACGATAGCCTGCATCTGTTCGAGATTGTTGAAGTTGAATGCGGGGATTGCATATTTGCCTTGCATTGCTTTTGCAAACATTTCTTTGGTGTTTACCAGTCCTAAATTTTTGTAACTTACCATGGTGATAATTGTTATTACGTTAATACTTAAATCTTGCCAAAGATAGGAAGAATCCTTTAATCTGTGCGTGCGGGTTGCAAAGATTTAAGGTTTTCTGCGTTCAGGGGGTTTTTGCCTTCGGGCGAGAAGAGGTGTGCTATGCGGTGGGCGCAGGCTTTTTCCACTTTGGCTCGTACGATTTTCATGGTGCTGTTCACCATGCCGTTTTGTTCGGTCCAGGGTTCGGGCAGGATGGCAAAGGTGGCGGGGAGCCAGCGTTCGGGGAAGAGGCCGGCCAGGTCGCCTCCTTTGCGGAAGCGGTCTATCTGTTTTTTGATGATGTGTATGGCTTCTTCTTTTCCTTTTTCGGTATGGAGGTCGAGGTTTTGCTGTGCCAGGAGTTTTTTCAGCGCGTCGCGGTCGGGTACCAGCAGCGCCACGGTGTAGGGGTTTTGGTTGTTGCAGAGGATGAGCTGGCTGATGGCGGGGGAGTGTTCCATGAGGGCTTCCTCGATGCCTTCGGGGCTGTATTTTTCGCCGTCGCTGCTGATGAGTAGGCTTTTGAAGCGTCCGAGTACGAAGAGGAGTCCGTCTTTCACGTAGCCCATGTCGCCGGTATGTAGCCATCCGTCCCGGAGTGTTTCGGCGGTGGACTGGGGGTTTTTCCAGTATCCGGCCATTACGTTTTCGCCCTTCACCACGATTTCTCCTTTTTCTCCCTGGGGGAGGGGGTTGCCGCCGGCGTCGCAGATTTTGAGTTCGAGCGGTCTGACGGGTACTCCGCTGCTGCCGAAGTGGTGTCGTCGCGGCCCGTTGGTGGAGATTACGGGGGTGGCTTCGCTCAGCCCGTAGCCCTGGTACATGGGCATGCCTATGGCGTAGAAGAATTTCTGGAGGTCTTTGTCGAGCAGGGCTCCTCCGCCTACGAAGAATTTCAGTTGGCCTCCGAAGTTCATGCGTATTTTGGAGAAGAGGAGTGCGTCGGCCAGCGCCACGAGCGGCGCCGTGAGGCAGCGGAAGCCCCGGCCTTTCTGCCGGTCGGATTCGCCGTTGTAGATGTATGCCATGCGCAACGCCAGGCGGAAGAATCGCACGGCGGTTTTGCCTTTTGCCTGTATGGCCTGTTCGATGTTCTTCCTGAAGTTTTTGGCCAGCGCGGGGACGCTTAATATAAGGAAGGGTTTTACTTCTTTGATGTTGACGGGTATGTTCTTGAGTGTTTCCATTCCGGTACGTCCTACCTGTACGGTGGCGACGGAGGCTCCCTTGTGCATGAAGATGTAGAATCCCACGACGTGTGCGAAGCAATGGTCGAGGGGGAGGATGATGAGCGTTCGCCAGGTGTGGTCGATGCTCATGCAGGAGAGGGCCTGCTCGACGTTTGCCGTATAGTTGCGGTGTGTGAGGATGACGCCTTTGGGGTCGGCGGTGGTGCCCGATGTGTAGGTGATGGTGGCGAAATCGTCGTTTTGGAGGGATTGTCCGATGGCGAGAAATTCCTCCGGCGAGTGTGTCCGGAGGAAGTGTTCTCCCAGTTCGATGATGTCCCTGAGGCTACATTCCTTTTCCTGCCAGGCGGGCTGGGGGTCGAATACGATTACTTTTTCTACGCAGGGGAGCTGGTGGAGGATAGCCCGAATCTTTTTCAGTTGATTGCCCGATACCATGATGTATTTCACGTCGGCATGACGGAGGCGGAAGAGCAGGTCGTTTGCTTCTTCCAGTTTGACGGAAAGGGGAACGTTCGTAGCTCCGGCATAGAACATGGCGAGTTCGCCTGTGATCCAGTCGTTGCGTCCTTCGCTGAGGAGCGCCATGCGGTCTCCCTTTTTCACTCCTGCGGCTACGAGTCCGGCTCCCAGGCGGTAGACGATGTCTTTCACTTGTGCGTAGGTGGTGGATTCGAACTTGTCTGCTTTCTTTTCCAGCAGGAAGGTATTGTCTGGAAACTGTTTTACTGACCCTTCAAAAAGGTCTACCAATGTATTCTTCATAAAGCGGTGTATGTGTTTGGTGATAGTTCGTGTTAAAATAGTTCACCCGGATTCATATTCAGAAACTCTTCGCAGGGTATTCCTGCCGTGCCTACAAGCAATACCTTCCGGGGATGGAATTTTTTTGCAAACACGCTCATGCCTGTATTTTCGGCTTTCATTCCGCTTTTCACTTCGAGGGCGATTACGGTGTTTCCTTTTTCCAGTATAAAGTCCACTTCATGGTTTCCCTCGCGCCAGTAGCAGAGATTGTATCTTTCGGAAACGGAATGATTGATCAAATGTGTGCCGACGGCCGATTCGACGAGCCTTCCCCAGCGTTCGGGAGTGAGGGTGGCATTGCGGAAGGTTTCGTGGCTTTGGGCGGTAAGAAGTGCATTGTTGTATACCTGAAACTTCGGGGTCGATCCCCGCTTGCGGACGATGTCTCCGGCGTACTTGTCCAGACCGCCCAGGAGTCCGCAGTCCGATAAAAGTTTCAGATAGTTTGCCAGCGTGGTGGTGTTGCCTGCATCCTGCAGTTGTCCGGTGATTTTTGTGTAGGAAAGGATTTGTCCGGAATACAGGCATCCCAACTCAAAGAGTCGTTTCAGCAGGGCAGGTTTGTCAACTCTGGTCAGCATTAAAATATCTTTGGAGATGCTTGTTTCTATCAGCGCATCCCTGATGTAGTTTTTCCAGCGTTCTTCGTCGTGTATTAAAGACGCCGAGCCGGGATATCCGCCGAAGTAGATGTACCGGCTGATGCTCCATCCGAAGGCATTCCGCATTTCGGGATACGACCAGTGCCCCAGGTGCATTGTTTCGAAGCGTCCGGCCAGGGATTCGGTCAGTCCCTTCTGAATCAGCAGGCGGGAAGAGCCGAGCAGAATCACCTTGATGTGTGTCTGTTCTCGCCTGTCCCTGTCCCACTGCTGTTTTACGACTTCGCTCCAGTTCTCGATCTTTTGTATTTCGTCGATAACCAGCAGCACTTCCGGGGCTCCGGATGTATGTAATCGCAGCCGGGCGGAATCCCATACCTGTATCAGCCAGGCGGAGTTTGTGGCCGAAACCGCATCGGCCGATTCATACAGATAAGGGGTGGTAAGCTGCGCCAGCAGTTGGGTGACCATCGTGGTTTTGCCCACCTGCCGCGGCCCCACAATGACCTGGATGAACTTTCCGGGTTCTTTTATTCTTTCTGTAAGAGACTTCAAATAAGGACGTTCGAACATGCGTTTTAATTTACTCAATACGGAGAGCAAATTTACTCAACATCCCGGATTTTCCAATTGTTCCTATACTTATTCTATATATTGCTGCCGGGCGGATATGCTGCGGGACACGGCAGCTAAAGCAAAAGGGAGAGTTCGCGCACGGTTTGCTTCAGGACGGGGTGTACAAGCTCCGGAGCAATTTCGGCCAGCGGGAGGATTACGAAGCTGCGTTTGTGCATCAGGGGATGGGGTAGGGTGAGCTGGGGGGTATGGAGTATCAGGTTTTCGTAAAGCAGGATGTCTATGTCGATGATCCTGTCCTGATAGGCGCCGTGGCTTTTTTCCCTTCGTCCCATATCGTGTTCTATCTGCTGGGTGATGTGCAGCAGTTCGAGGGGAGATGCGCAGGTTTCGACGGCAAGCGCCACGTTCAGGAAGTCGTTTTCGGACTCGAATCCCCAGGGTTTGCTTTCGTATAAAGAAGAAAGAGCGAGAATGGTTCCCGCTCTTTCTGCCAACAGTTCCAGGGCTGTGGAGATGTGTTTTTGCTTTTCTCCCAGATTGGCGCCTGCACCGAGATACGCTGTTGCCATTTCTTTTGCTGCCGGATTTCAGACAATCAGCATGGCGTCTCCGTATGCTCCGAAGTGGTATTTTTCTTCTATGGCTATGCGGTAGGCATCCATAATCAGATTGTATCCGCCGAAGGAAGCCGTCATCATCAGCAAGGTGGAGAGCGGCAGGTGGAAGTTTGTCACCATGTGCGAGGCCACGCTAAACTCGTAAGGGGGGAAAATAAATTTATTGGTCCATCCTTCGAATTCTTTCAGGTGTCCGTCTGTGCTTACGGCTGTTTCGACAGCCCTCATGACGGAGGTACCGACGGCGCATATCCTGTGGTTTCCGTCTTTTCCTTCGTTTACGATTTTCACGACCTCTCCGTTCACGATGATTTGTTCCGAGTCCATTTTGTGTTTTGTGAGGTCTTCCACGTCTATTTCGCGGAAGTTCCCCAGACCGGAGTGAACGGTGAGGTAGGAAAAGCGGCAGTCTTTTATTTCGAGGCGTTTCATCAACTCCCGGCTGAAGTGGAGTCCGGCGGCGGGAGCCACTACCGCACCTTCTTCGGAAGCAAAGATATTCTGGTAGCGTGTTTCATCTTCGGGTTCCACCGGGCGCTTTATATACTTTGGCAGGGGAGTTTCTCCCAGTGCAAAGAGGGCTTTTTTGAATTTGTCGTGATTGTCGTCGTACAGGAAGCGGAGCGTGCGTCCTCTTGATGTGGTATTGTCTATCACTTCGGCTACCATTGCGTCGTCTTCTCCGAAATAGAGTTTGTTTCCGATGCGTATTTTTCGTGCGGGGTCGACCAGTACGTCCCAGAGCCTCAAATCCGGATTGAGCTCGCGGAGCAGGAAGACTTCGATGCGGGCTCCGGTTTTCTCCTTGTTTCCGTATAAACGGGCGGGAAAGACCTTGGTGTTGTTGAAGATAAAGACGTCTTTTTCTCCGAAATAATCCAGAATATCCTTGAATATCCGGTGCTCTATTTGTCCTGTTTTGCGATGTATCACCATCAGGCGTGATTCATCCCTATTCGGCGCCGGACGGAGTGCGATCAGTTCTTCCGGCAAATTAAATCTGAATTTAGAAAGTTTCATGTTCCGTATATTAATCTGTTGTTTCTATTGTTGCCTCTTCCAGAAAGGAGTCTATCTGTTCGACCGGCAGGCACATATCGAGTGTTACGTCTCCAATTCGTGTGCGCTCCAGTGCGATCAGGTGTGCCCCCGATTGCAGGGCTTCTCCTATATCTCTTGCCAGCGCGCGGATGTAGGTTCCTTTGCTGCAAACTACCCGTATGGTAATAACCGGCAGGCGACATTCCGTCAGTTCCACTGCTTCAATCTGCAGTGTTTTGGGTTTCAGTTCCACCGTCTTTCCTTTCCGTGCGAACTTGTAGGCTCTTTTCCCGTTTATTTTAACGGCGGAAAAGACCGGAGGTATTTGCTGAATCGTACCGACAAACGACTGTAGGACTTTTTCTACGTCCTCGCGGGTGATATGTTCCGTGGGATATACCCCGTCCACTTCTTCTTCCAGGTCGAAAGAAGGGGTTGTTTCTCCCAGCTTTATCGTTGCCACGTATTCTTTTGTTTGGTATTGAAACTCGTCAATCCGTTTGGTAGCCTTCCCCGTACACAGAATCATCACACCGGTAGCCAGCGGGTCGAGTGTTCCGGCATGTCCTACTTTTATCTTTTTTACGCGCAGTGTCCTTGTTAGCTTATGGCGGAACCGGTTCACCAAATCGAAGGACGTCCACTCCGCAGGTTTATTGAGATAAACGACCTCTCCTTCTAAAAAATCCATCAAATAATCTGTAAATTATGTCCGGTTAATACCAGTATCAAAATCAATCCTCCCACCAGAATGCGGTAATACCCGAATGCTTTGAATCCGTACCGGGTGATGTATCCGATAAAAAACCGGATAGCCGCCAACGCTACCATAAACGCTACCGCATTCCCTATAATCAGCGCCGGTATGTGCTGCATCAGCACCTCTGTTCCGCCCGGATGCCGGAACAGCGTCAGCAGTTTGTAGGCGGATGCGGCAAACATCGTGGGGACAGCCAGGAAGAAGGAAAACTCGGCGGCTGTTTTACGTGAAAGTTTCTGCGTCATGCCTCCTACAATGGTGGCCATCGAACGGGAAACGCCCGGAATCATCGCGATGCATTGAAAGAGTCCGATGCACAGGGCTTTCTTTTTCGTTATTTCCTGCGATTCCTCCGGATGGTTGAACATCCTGTCTGCAAACAGCATAAAAACACCTCCTATAACCAGCATGACGGCTACCACCTCTACCTTTTCAAGCAGGCTGTCGATGAAGTCGCTGAACAGAAAGCCCGCCACAGCCGCAGGAAGGAAGGCAACCAGCAATTTCAGGTAAAAATCCAAACTGTGAAAAAAACGTTTCCAATATAAACAGACAACCGACAAAATGGCTCCAAACTGAATAATCACCGTGAATGCTTTTACGAAATCATTGCTTTCTATACCCAGCAATCCTTGCGTTATAATCATGTGTCCGGTGGAAGAGACCGGCAGGAATTCGGTCAATCCTTCTACGATTGCAACAAGAATGACTTCAAGGATGCTCATTATTCTCCGGATTGCTTCTCTTTACTGTTTTTCAGAATGGCAAACACCATCAGTCCGAAACCGATCATTGTTACAACCGGTGCGACCGTAATACGTCGCGCACTGAATATCTCCGGATTGAAGGATACCCCGTCTGCCGGGATGCCGCCTCCACTCATCAGGACAAAACCGATAATGATAATAGCCACAGCCACGGCAATCAGAATAAAATTATCTTTTCCGAAAGCAAAATTCTTTTTCGACATGTTCTTTATGTTTATATGTAATACAATTCATCTACTTCCATGCGCAGGTACCGGTTGACAGCCCACACCGTGGCAACCACAGACAGCGCGATTCCCAGTATAAATACGGACACAAAAACCAGCAGCAGCACGCCCGTATCCAGCATTTGAACAAAGCCTGCCAATTCCCGCTGCAGATAAAACAGTGCACCCATCAGCATCAGTATGGCCAGGATGGAAGCAAAAATACCGCTGACGATGTTGTGAGTCACAAAAGGCCTCCGGATAAAATCGGCGGTTGCTCCCACCAGTTGCATCGTATGAATAAGGAAACGTTTCGAATAAATCAGCAGGCGGATGGTATTGCTTATAAGCACAAACGAAATAGCCATCAGCATCAGGGTAAGCGTCAGCAGCACGACGCCTATCCGCTTGATGTTATCGTTTACCACCTGCATCATATCTTTCCGGTAAAGCAGTTCGGATACGGATGTGTAGGCGGTGAGTTTTTTTTCGATTACCGGCAAGCTGTCGGTATTGGCATATTCGGAATGAAGTTTGACGTCAATAGAGGCCTGCAAAGGATTGAATCCAAGGAATGTTTCGGGGTTTTCTCCCAATTCGGCTTCCAGTTCTTTTGCCGCCTGTTCTTTCGAAATGTATTCGGTGGATTTGATAAAGGGCAAATCGTCCAGGCTCCTCTGAATCTTTTTTATATCGGATTCCCTTATGTCATCTCTCAGTATAACGGAAAAGGAGATGTTCTCTTTCACATAATCCGACAACTGATTCCCCAGCAAAGCCATCAAAAATATCAATCCCAGTAAAAAAAGAACCAAAGCAATACTGATTACCGAAGTAACGCGAGAATTAAAGAAAGAAACAATACCTATTCTTTTGTTTTCTGCCATCAAGTCCATACTAAATTATAATTGAATAAATCCGGGATACCTGTAGGATAAACCCTCCCCAAATTGTCCGCAAAAGAACAAATAATTTGCGGAACATGACGGTATTTTTATTTCTTTAACCTGAGTTCGACCTGAGAAACCCGTGCTTCGGGAGGAAAAATCCATCCGGTCTGCGTCATCCGCGTGCTTTTGAGGCAGCCACATTCCCGGCTGTTCTCTTAAGAAAAGGAAGGCCGGCAGACGGTATCGGGGAGAAACCACTGATACCATACTGCCGGCCTATATTGCGAAGGATCGGATCTGACTCAAATAAATACCTCCGCAAGATTATTCACTAACCACTATTCACTAATCACTGTTCACTATTCGTTATTCAATGTCGTTTACTTAAGAAACAGCTATAACCTCCTGTAATTCATTGAATATAACTTTTTAGTTTTTTTGTTCCGTTTCACACTGCGTCCCGGCCGGATAATTTCCCGGGTCT
>JAISMW010000002.1 GCA_031276545.1 Tannerellaceae bacterium | reverse complement strand
TAAGCTCCGAGCTTGCGTATCACGGCTTTGAAACAAGAAGTGGTCTTGATCTTGCCAAATGAAGGTATTCTTTTATGAGACACGCTTATAAATCGCAGATTTTTATCTAAGTTTGTGTGACATATAATACTAATACAGATGAAAGAACGTTTCATTTTACTTGCCTTTTTTCTTTTGCCTGTCGCCTGGTGCTGCCGGGCAAGACAAAGCCGTTTTTACGGAAGAGGAGAACTTACCTGCAACCTCATCACGGATATGTGCCGCGACAGCAACGGATTCATCTGGATCGGTACGGCCAATGGACTGAACAAGTTCGACGGATGGACCTTTACCCACTATTTCCATAAGGAAACAAACGAATCCTCCCTGTTGAGCAACTACGTATATTCCCTTTGCGTAGACAGTAAAAAAACACTGTGGATAGGCACCAACCGCAGTCTGCAGCGCTATTTGCCCTACGAAGATGCCTTCCGGCCGGTACATTTTCCGCATGATTTGCAGCCGTCTGTCGAAGACATCATCGAACTGCACACCGGCGAGATCTGGATTGCCACCTCCGGAAAAGGTGTATTCGCTGTCGACAGGCAGTCTATGACGGCCGTTGAGATGCACGACGTAAACAGGGCTTGCGGAAACCTGCTGCTGGACAATATCTACGAGGACAGCTCTCACACGATATGGATTCCCGTACCGCCCAACAAAGTTCTCCGCATCACAGCCGGAGAGGTAGCGGGAAACGCCGGCTTTCAGATGCTCGAAGCGCCGGGTTTTATCCATTCCTTTGCGGAAGACGACAAAGGACGGCTTTTCGCTTCTTTCCAGTCGGGTATCGGTATGTGGGAACCCCTTGCCCGAAAGTTCATTCCCCTCAAGAACCTTGCCGGCCATCTCCTGAAGCCCAAAATCCTGTGCGGCAGGAAAGGCATTGTATACGTCGGTACATTCGGCCGGGGACTTGGCTATATAGATCCGCAAACCCTGGAGATACGGAAAATGAGCGGAATTGAAAACCGGGATATCAATCTGGAGAAAATCAAGGTGGAATCTCTCATCGAAGACAGAGACGGAAACCTTTGGGCAGGATGTTTCAGGAAGGGACTTCTGATGGTTCCCAACGAATCTTCCCTTTTCGACTTCCGGGATTTCAGCGACATGGAACATCAGTCCGGCGACTGTATTTCTTCCATTTATAAAGACAGCGAAGGAATCGTATGGGCGGGCGCCGAAAACGGAGAGATGATGAAAGTGCATGAAGACGGCCGGATAGCGGCCTCCTATCCCGCGGCAAATGCCATCGCTTCCCTGTTTGAAGATTCCGATCATACCTTCTGGGTAGGAACCGGCTACGGAGGCCTGCTGCAGTTCGACAGATCTTCCGGAAGCTACCGCCATACGCCGGGGACGAATGGGGCATACATCAAATCCATCGTGGAAGACAAAGAAAAGAACGTGTATTTCTCCATCTTCGGCGGAGGATTTATGCAGTATAGTCTTCCGACCCGCAAAAGGCGCCTGATTGCCGAAAACACACCGACGACGGGTGGGCGCAGCCTTAAAAACAACTTTATAAACAAACTGATGACCGACTCAAAAGGACGGATATGGGCCGGACATTACAAAGGTGTCGACTGCTACGACCCGCAGGCGGACACCTTCCTGAAACTGGGATGCGATTCCGCCTTGCGCACCACCATTTGCTATTCCCTGCTGGAAGACAGTCTCGGCACAGTATGGATGGGTACGAACAACGGACTGTTCGGATACCACCACGAAAGCGGCAGGTTCGTACATTACTCCACAGACGACGGACTGCCCGACAACGTAATCTGCGGTCTGGTAAAAGACCGCCGCGGGAATATCTGGTGCAGCACCTTCAGAGGAATCTGCCGGATACATTGCCGGGATGGCGTAATGTATTCCTATTTGTCGGGCAGCGGTTTATTCGACAGGGAATATTCGCGCGGCGTATATTTTCAGTGCAGCGAAGGTGAGGCTTATTTCGGCGGAGTATACGGAATTACCCGCTTTATCCCGGACTCCATACAGAACCGGGAGATTGCAGCGGAACCCATGCTCACGCTGCTGGCTTTGAATAACCGGCCGGTAAGCGCACATACATTCTCCGGAGGCCGCCCTATCAGCCATACGGTCTTTTCGGAGGCCTCCGCCCTGCATCTGTCATACAGGGACAATACCTTTGCCATGGATTTTTCCATGATGAACTACCGCGACCCCGAAAATATCCTGTACGAATACCGCCTGGAAGGAGCAAACGATGAATGGTATCAGACGGCGACGGGTTCAAACAGGATTATATACAACCGTTTGCCTCCCGGAAATTATATGTTCCATATCCGTGCCTGCGATAACGGCGTCTATTCGCCCGTCAAATCCTTTGCAATCATCATTACCCCTCCCTGGTATGCCTCGCCGGCGGCCAAGGCAGGCTATACAGTCCTTTTGCTGGGCTTTATCGGGACATTTTGCTATTTCCTGCACCACTGGCTCCGGAAAGTGCACCAGGAAGAGATCAATGAAGAGAAACTGAAGTTCTTCATCAACATCTCGCACGAAATAAGGTCGCCCATGACGCTCATCATCAGTCCACTCACCATGCTGATGAAGAAGGATTACGACGAAGCGACCCTCAAAGCCTTCCGATCGATGTACCGCAACGCCAACAGGATTGTAAGACTGCTCAATCAGTTGCTCGATATCCGCAGAATAGACAAAGGACAGATGAAAATGACCTGCAGCGAAGTGAATCTGGTCAGCTTCATCGAAGAATTGCTCGGAATCTTTGAATACCAGGCCGACAAACGGGCTATCAGCCTCCGCTTCGAACATGCCGCGGAATATCTGCCTGCATGGATAGACCGCAACAACTTCGATAAGGTACTGATCAATCTGCTGGATAACGCCTTTAAATTTACACCCGAAGGAGGCGAAATCACCCTGTCGCTGGAGTGCAAAGTCCGCGATAACCGAAAAGGCCACCCCCGCAGTTACGCCGAAATAAGCATAAAAGACTCCGGTATCGGACTTGACGAAAAAAACTCCGACAGGATTTTCGAACGCTTCTATCAGGACTCGCCGCTCTCTTCTTCCGGTTCGGGTATCGGACTCAATCTGTGCAAAACATTAATCGAACTGCATCACGGTGCCATAACCGCCGGGAACAGAAAAGAGACACAAGGCAGTTGCTTTACAATAACCATCCCTCTGGGGAATGAACACCTCGGAAAAGATGAAATGGTGGCGCAGGATTTTTCTCCCCGTCTGGCGCTCGAGCAGAACATGTACTGCGAAATGGAACCTCATACCAAACAGTCGGGAAGAAAAACCGGAACCGGATATAAAATATTGGTGATCGACGACGACCGGGAAATCTGTCATTACCTGCAGCAGGAGCTGATCTCCCATTATCGCGTAATCACCTGCAGCAATGGAACAGAAGGATTGCAGAAAGCCCTCGATACCCTCCCCGACCTCATTGTATCGGATGTGATTATGGCCGGAATGGATGGCTTTACGTTGCTGAAGAAAATAAAGACGAATGCCAATATCAGTCATATCCCGGTCATTCTGCTCACTTCACAGGCCGAATACGGCAACCGGATGAAAGGATGGGACAAGGGAGCGGATGCCATCCTGACCAAACCCTTCAACCTGGAAGAATTGCTCCTGCTTTGCTCCAACCTCATTGCCGGACGGCGCCACCTAAAGGGCAAGTTTGCCGGATTTCAGGACCAGAAGGAAAAGGTAAAACCAGTGGAACTCAAATCCAACGACGAACAGTTGATCGAGCGCCTGATGAGTGCAATAAACCGGAATATGGGAAACCCTCACTTCAACGTAGAACTGCTGGCAGAAGAAGCCGGCATCAGCCGGGTACAGTTGCACCGGAAACTGAAAGAAATAGCCGGAATACCTGCCGGCGAATTCATACGGAATATCCGGCTGAAACAGGCCGCAACCCTGCTGAAGACCCGAAAAACCAATATCTCGCAAGTGGCCTATGCCGTAGGCTACACCAATCCGTCGCTTTTCTCCGTCGCCTTCAAGAAATTCTATGGCTTCTCTCCCACGGAATACCTGGATAAAACATCGGGCGACGCCGGCGAATCAATAGCATAACCCCAGCTTGTACTGTTTGGAAAATTAGGTGAAAATTTGGGTCGCCGTTGCCCTCCCTCCCCCTGTCGTTTGTCCCCCGTCCCGGAGGAGGTCGCCGCGGAGTGAAAGGGGGTGTTCCGGAGCTTCCGGGGATTGCCCTCATACGGGAGGAGAGCGTTTCGGGAACACTGTCTTAGGTTCCGGAGGAGATGGGAGGTATTCGCCGGCGCATCCCGGTTCTCCCTGCATCCATTCTGTTCACCCACAACTCGATTGTGTTCGACCGCCTTTCCGTAATGACTGCAAATATATCAATAAGTAATTCAAATATATTAAAAATGAATATAAATATAATAATAAGCTATATAATTATATCAATAAGTAATTAAAATATTAATGTAATGAACGCAAATATTCCAATAAGTAATGCAAATATTATCGGAAGTAATGCAAATATTGCAATAAGTAATGCAAATATTGGTGGAAGGAACGCAAATATTCAAAGAAGTAATGCAAATATTGTCGGAAGTAATGCAAATATTCAAAGAAGTAATGCAAATATTGCTGGAAGGAACGCAAATATTCAAAGAAGTAATGCAAATATTGGCGGAAGGAACGCAAATATTCAAAGAAGTAATGCAAATATTGCTGGAAGGAACGCAAATATTCAAAGAAGTAATACAAATATACCGATAATGTACGTACATGAAGCCTCCGAGGGTCTACACCGTCGGAAGGTTTTCATCTCCCGACGGCCGGAGGAGATCGGAGCGTCAAGGGTGGTCGAACGGAGCCGGAAGGCGGAGACCGGAGCGTCAGGGGTGGGGACAGTCATTCGAAAGGCGGTCTATCCAAAACGTCCGGCGGGGCTTCCGGATACAAAGGCGGGCGTTTGAAAGCGGTTGGCGGTTTATGCTTTGCGCCTTGCCGGGGAATGGTATTGGTTTGGGCAAAAAAAAGGGGAACAGCGATTGCCGAAGCGTTCGCCATTCCCGTCACAACATTGCTGACTGGCTGCTGTTTGTTTTTTTATTCTCCCGGTGTTTCTTCCGGAACAACCGGCTGCTGGGCTGTACCGAAGTCGGGGGCAATCATGTTCGGGTCGATTGTCGGAGCATCGTTTACCTGCTGCCTGATTTCGGATTGAACGGCGGCTTCGTTTCTGGGGATAAAAGCGGTAATGAATATACTCAGCAAAACGACGGTACCGGCCAATACCCAGGTTGCCTTTTCCAGGAAGTCGGTTGTTTTACGTACACCCATAAATTGGTTGGAAGAAGAAAATCCGGATGCTAAGCCTCCTCCTTTTGAATTTTGGATTAATACAATCAAAATTAAAAGGATGGATGCTATTAGAATTATGACAGAAATAAATACGTACATTATAAATTTATTTTTTAGTGTTAATAATCAATTTCTCCAAAAATCTGATTTGGTCTGCAAAGTAAATGTTTTTTTCCGGATATTTCAAACGCAGATTTCTAATAATTTCCAGTGCTTTTTCGTACCGTTTCTGTTTGAAATACACTCTCGCCAGCGTTTCGGTGAAATAGGAGTCGTCTCCCGATTTGGCAGATTCTCCTTCGTGCTGCAGCCTGTCGATGGAACCGGGCGTAGCATACAGGGTGTCGTCGTCTGCATCCAGCCAGCGGTTGGTCTGATTTTTTACTTCTTCGTCTTCAAGGAATTTGTCGATAAGGTCTCCATATTTCAAGGCCGGCGCATCGCTTCCTTCTGTCGATAAGTCCTGTCCTTCGCGGATAGTCCACATCACATAGTCTTCCGATCCGGAGGGGGGAAGTACGATGGTAGGGTCGGGATCTTCTCCTCTTTCTTTCAGGAACTGCTCGATGATGTCGAAGGAATTTTCTGCTCCCGACGACTGTTCTTCTGCATACTTTTTCAGAATGAGGCGTACATCCTCAATCAGTATATACAGCATTTTGCGGTCCTGGATGTAGATGGCGGTCTTTTTTAATTCGGCTCCGAACTGCACATCGTTCAGCATGGCCAGGTTTTTCAGGTAAAGCATTCTTGCCGTTTGAAAATAAGGATAATCCTCCACTAACTGTTTGAGTTCGGACAGCGTGTCTATGTTCAGCGGCGACGCATCCTCCATGAGGTGATATAGTTTGTCCGTATCCATATTTTTACCAGTCGGCAACGGTTGAATTATAGATTTGATCCGTAATTTCCTTGATTAATTCTTCGTTCAGTTCATCCTGCACACTCTCCATCATTGTGTTGCTGTTAAATTCGCGGTACGCGGAGAAGGAGCGTTCAAAGTCCTTGTCGGGATTTGCACGGTTGGCAAAGCGCACGCGCACGGTCAGCGTCAGCCTGGTCATGGACGAATAGGCATCTTCCTTTACGGCCATGGGAGCTACGGCATATCCTATGATTTCGCCTTCCAGGTCCAGATCGCCGTTGGCGGAAACCATTTGCAGCTTGGTGCGACGGATGAATATGTCCTTCAATCCTTCCGTAAAGTTTTGCGACAGGGGCGGGTAAACCAAAGGCGCCTGATTCGGGAAATCGCTGATCGAGATGGTTTTTGTCACCGTATAGTCTACGGAGGCTCCATTGAAGCTGTACGATATTTTACAGCCCGTACAGCCTATTGCCAGAAGGCAAAGAAGCAGGGTATTTCTTAGCTTTTGCATTTTATTCCAGGTTGTATTCTTTAATTTTCCTGTACAGTGTGCGTTCGGAAATTTTTAAATCCATTGCCGCACTTTTTCTTTTTCCGTTGTGTTTGTCCAGCGCTTTGCGAATCATTTCCTTTTCGACATCTTCCAGAGAATGTGTTTCTTCTTCCTCTGCTTCTATTTCCTGAATGGGTGTATGGATCTGGGCATGGGGATAGGTGGCCTCGGGCGGCGGAACCTGTACGTTGCCGCCCATTATTTCGTGGACAAGTTTCTTTAGTTCGTTCACATCGTTTCTCATGTCGAAAAGGATTTGATACAGGATCTCGCGTTCGCTGTTGAATATCTTCTGTTCGTTGTCCCGTTTCACCAGGACGGGGTATTTCTCCACTTGCAGGTCCGGGAGGTAAAGGCGCAGAATGTCGGCGGTTATATCCCGGCTTTCCTCTATAATGGAAATGCGTTCGGTTATATTTTTCAGTTCGCGCACATTGCCGGGCCAGCGGTATGCAATCAGCAACTGTTTTGCCTCGTCGTCCAGCCGGATGGCGGGCATACGGTATTTGGCGGCGCAGTCGTTGGCGAATTTACGGAAAAGGAGAACAATGTCGTCGGCGCGTTCGCGCAGGGGCGGGATTTGGATGGGCACCATATTCAGGCGGTAATATAAATCTTCGCGAAATTTTCCTTCCGTCACAGCCCGGGTTAAATTCACGTTGGTAGCGGCTACAATCCGGACATTTGTCTTCAGTACCTTGGAGGCTCCCACTTTGATAAATTCGCCGGTTTCGAGTACACGCAACAGACGTGCCTGGGTGGGGATGGGAAGTTCGCCTACTTCGTCCAGGAAGATGCTGCCTCCGTCGGCTTCTTCAAAGTAGCCTTTGCGGTCGGTCAGGGCGCCTGTAAACGAACCTTTTTCATGTCCGAACAGTTCGGAATCAATCGTTCCTTCGGGGATGGCTCCACAGTTTACGGCAATGTATTTTCCGTGTTTCCGCGGACTGTGCTGGTGAATGATCTGGGGAAATGTTTCTTTTCCTGCGCCGCTTTCTCCGGTAATCAGTACGGACAGATCCGTAGGGGCTACCTGCAAAGCCACGTCGATGGCGCGGTTCAAAGCCGGGTTGTTGCCTATGATTCCATAACGTTGTTTGACTTGCTGTGCATCACTTTTTATCAACATAATAAATTGGGGTATCTGTAATTATTTCAGTTTACCTGTCAAAATTACAAATCTTAGCTCAATTTATCGCAATGAAAGGTGGATTCTGTGTTTATTTTTTGGCACCGCAGGTTTTGCTGTATAGGAAAGCCGCCAATTCTTTCTCGTCGGTTATCTCCTGTATTTCTGCTGCCGGTATGGGAGAGCCGATGTACACATGTGCTGTTTTCCCCCGTTTATTGAATACTTCGGCAGGAATGCGCAGTATGCGTATTTTCCAGTTGATGTTGCCCAGCCAGTAAAAAAAGCAGGAGTTGTAGAAATCGAAGCAGACCGGATAGACCGGTACGTTCGCCTTCCGTATCAGGCGTATCACACTGTGCGTCCAGTCATTGTCCCTGACGGTTTTTGTTTCCTTATGATAAAAGGAGATAGCTCCCGAAGGGAAAAAGCCCATCGGATGCCCTTCCTGCAAATGGGCTAAGGAAGTACGTATGCCGTTCACATTCCGGAGATCGGTGCCCTGATTGTTGGAATCGGGGCGTACAGGAACAAAGTTGTCGCTCATTGCTCCGATATGGCTGAGTACGCCGTTTACCATTACACGAAAATCAGGGCGAAGGCTTGCGAATATATCTATCAGGATAATGCCGTCCAGCGAGCCGACCGGATGATTCGATACGGTAATAAAAGCGCCTTCCGGAAGATTTTCCAGCCTCTCTTTGTTGTGCACTTCATATCGAATGTCAATTAAGGGGTCTTTCAGGAGAGCTGTCGTAAAAGCGGCTCCTCTCAGGTGGCAATGATTGGCATGCACCTTGTTTACTTTGTCAATACACACCCACTTCAATAAGTTTTTTCCCAGGAAGGTTCCGAATTTGCTTCTGAATATTGGCGCAGCCTTCTGCAAGTCGGAAATATCTATCACATTTTTTTTCATAGTGCAAAATTAATAAAAAGTCGCGCACATTCTTTCATGCTTTTTCATGGTAACAGCTAATACGATATTCAGAAAGAGAATTTCATATACAAAATAAGTCCATACAAAACCTGTAAATAAGACGATGAACAAAATGACTGTGCGCCCGTTAAAAGTCATCAGGTTGATGCAGGTCATCAGCCTGCTGCTTTTTTCCCGGAAGGCTATCCGTATGTCCTGCGGGATATCATCCCCGTACCGGGCATGTAAGGAAGCCAGCATCCGCTGAAGGGAAGGAGTCGCTTTCTCCTGTACAAGTGTATAAAACCGGTAAAGCAGATAGAACACTTTATTCAGCCCCGGCTTCATTGCCTTATGATGCGCCCGTACCTGCTCTATGGTCTGAAATTCGTATCCTTTTTCCTTGCTGATGAAATACAGGTGCAACGTTTTGTAATAGTCGGTAATGTTCGCCTGTCCTAAATGCGATAGCCCCGATGCCACAGCCACGGCATAAAACCAGGATGTGCCGTATTCGTGAGAAAGTCTGAATGCCAGTCCTGTGTAGATGAAGGTAAACCATATATCGCCGGCAAGGCCGTCCAGAATGCGTCCGATCGTGGATTTGTTTCCGGAAAGGCGGGCTAACTGGCCGTCCGTACAATCCAGAATATTAGCAAATATCAGCAAAAGAATACCGCATACGTTGTACATCATATCCCGGTAGTGAAACAGGTATCCGGAAAAAGCTCCGATAAAGATGGATATAACCGTCACCATATTGGGCGTGATTCGGGTAGGAAGTAACATCCGGGCTATGCGAAAGCCTAAAGGACGGTAAAAAATCCTGTCTATGCGATTCTCTGTCTCTATAGACTTTAGCGAAGCTTCATATTCTTTGTTCAACTCACTCATGCTATAAATTATTGATACGAATAACCGCCGTCTGCCACGATTATCTCGCCATTGAAATAATGATTCTCAATTAACATTTTATATATCCCTGCAATCTCGTCCGGATCGCAGAAACGCTGCAGGGCAATCTTGTTCTCGATATTGCGTCTGATTTCCGCCGGTTTGTTCTTTTGCCATTCCGTATCTACAAAGCCGGGAGCTACGGCATTGACCCTTATCCTGTAGGGAGCGAGAAACTTCACCAGGTTTTTCACCATGGCATGTACTGCACTTTTCGTTACTCCGTAAGCCAGCGAAACCGAATGGGGGTGAATACCCATCAGCGAACCGGTAAAGACCGCGCACCCTCCCTCAGGCATGAAACCCATGATGCGCTGCAATAAAAAAACGGGGAAATGAACATTTCCCCAAAACACCTTTTCCCAGTCCTCCGGACGCATCTGTTCAAACGAATCGCGACAGGTCAGGCCGGCGTTAAAGACCACGGCATCCACCTGCCACCTGTTTTCCTTCAGATAACCGTATATAAGGTCTATGCTCTGCCTGTCGGAAATGTCGGCTTTCAGCAGGCGAACCTCCGAAGAAATTCCACGCTGCAGTTCCTCGCGTGTGCGAAACGCCGTCTCTTCATCGGAAGCAAACGTCAGCAGGAGATCGTAGCCTGCTTTTCCTAAAGAAGAAGCGACGGATTTCCCGATTCCTTTCGTTCCTCCGGTGATGATGGCGTGTTTCTTCATATAATCTGTTTGCTTTTCCTTATCGGATGGAAGGTTTCGCCTTTTGCTGTACCTGCAAATGTTCTTCGTACGAATCGTGTATGGTCTTTCTTAAGTTTGAAGAGGATACGCCTGTGCCGTAGGGAAAATAGAAAACCTTTACACCGGCTTCTTCCAGATAGTCGTACTTCCCGAACCAGTCGTCACCCACCACAAATGCGTCGATATTCAGTTTTCTGACCAGTTCCGTATGGTCGAGCGAGTGCTGGGGTATGACGATGTCCGGTGTCTTCAGCGCTTCAATAATCTGAAGCCGTTCGTGAAAAGGTATGATAGGCTTCGCTTTGTAGGAGCTTACCAGCTCGTCTGTGCTTACTCCCACAATCAGAATGTCGGCCAGGCTGCGGGCGTAATTAATCATCCGGAGATGGTTATAGTGGAACATATCGAATGTTCCTGATGTATATACAATTGTCTTATCTTTAAACATACTTGTCTTTTCGGATTTGAAGCACAAACTTACGTAAACTTTTTTTATCAAAGAAAAATTAAAGACGGAAAGCCGCTTCAAGACGGAGAAAAGCGCCTGCCATTAAGAATCGCCCGGCGGAAGCGCCCGACGGCTTCTTCGGCTTCGGCTTCGCTCAGGCTGAGCGGAGGGAGCAGACGAATGGTATGGGTACCGGCTACTCCGGTAAACACCTTATGATCGAACAGCAGGCGGCGGCGGATTTCCCCGATGGGTTCTTCAAACTCAAGGCCTATCATCAGACCCCGGCCGCGAATCTCCCGGAGACCCGGAAGGTCGGCAAGTTCCTGCATCAGATAGCGGCCGATACGTTCGGCGTTTTCTATCAGATGCTCCTTTTCCAGTATGTCCAGTACGGCAATGGCGGCAGCGCAGGCCGGATGATTGCCGCCGAAAGTGGTGCCCAGCATGCCGTGAACGGGTTTGAACATCGGACTGATGAGCACGGCGCCCATCGGGAATCCATTGGCTATCCCTTTGGCCACGGTGATGATGTCGGGACGTATGCCGGCATATTGGTGGGCAAAGAACTTCCCGCTCCGTCCGTAGCCCGACTGTATCTCGTCTACGATAAGGCATACCTCGTATCGGGTACAGAGTGTGCGAAGCGAGCGAAGAAATTCGTCGGACGGTATCTGTATGCCGCCTACTCCCTGTATGCCTTCGATGATGAGCGAGGATACATCCCCTTTCCTGAACTCCTCTTCCACCAGGGAAGGATTACCGGCGGGCAGGAAGGTCACGGGGATCCCTTCGTTCACCGGGGCGACGATGGCCGGGTTGTCCGTCACGCGAACGGCAGCCGAGGTACGTCCGTGGAACGACTTCCGGAAGGAGACAACCCGTCGCCTGCCGTTGTGGAAAGAAGCCAGCTTCAGCGCGTTCTCGTTGGCTTCGGCGCCGGTATTGATAAGGAAGAGGGCATACTCGCCGTATCCCGAGGCGCGCCCCAGCCTGTCGGCCAGTTCCTGTTGCAAACTGTTCACCACCAGGTTCGAATAGAAACCCAGCGCATGAAGCTGGGCGGTGATAGCCGCCACGTAATCGGGATGCGAGTGTCCGACCGAAATGACGGCATGACCGCCGTACAAATCGAGATACTCATTCCCTGCCGAGTCCCATACCCGGCATCCTTTTCCCCTTACTATTTCGATATCGAAACGGGGGTACACATCAAACAGATTCATTGCATTTATGGTTAAAATCCGGAGGGCTTCAGATGCAGCCCTACGGTTTCCTCAAGGCCGAACAGGAGGTTCATATTATGTACAGCCTGTCCGCTGGCGCCTTTCAGAAGGTTATCGATCATGGATATAATAAGGAGTTTGTCGCCGAACTTCTGCAGGTGAAGGAGGCATTTGTTGGTATTCACCACCTGCTTCAGGTCGGGATTCCGGTCTGTCAGGAAGGTGAACGAATGATCGCTGTAATACGTCTCGTAGATATGCCGTATCTCTGCCAGCTCAATCTTCGTGTTGATATACGTGGTAGCAAATATGCCGCGGGCGAAATTGCCCCGTACCGGAATAAAGTTTACAGCGCTGCGGAAACTGTGCTGCAACTGTACGAGGCTTTGCCTTATCTCCGCCAGATGCTGATGCTCGAAGGGCTTGTATACCGAGAGGTTATCGCACCTCCAGCTAAAATGGGTCGTAGCCCCCGGCTTGACGCCCGCACCGGTAGAGCCGGTGACGGCATGGACATGCAGCTCTCCATTCAGCATCAGGTGCCTGGCCAGCGGGAGGACGGCAAGCTGAATACAGGTGGCGAAACATCCCGGATTGGCAATATGCTTCGAGTTGCAAATCTGCCGCCGGTTCAGTTCCGGAAGGCCGTACACAAAATCGTGCTCTTCGCTCCTGATACGGTAGTCGGCCGATAAATCTATCACCTTCAGTGCATCGGGCAGAGGATGACTTTCGATAAACTTCCTTGTATCGCCGTGAGCCGTACAGAAAAAGAGCAAGTCGATGGCGTCTGTCAGCGCTACGTCCGAAAAGACCATGTCCGTTTCGCCGAACAGTCCGCCGTGTACATCTGCCACCCTTTCGTCCGCATGGCTTGTGCTGTGAATGAATACAATTTCCGCGTCGGGATGATTGATCAGCAGGCGAATCAGCTCGCCCGCTGTATATCCTGCACCCCCGATGATTCCGATTCGTATCATATAGTAGTTAATTATAATGTCCTTTGCAGGCAAAGATGTGAATCACGTTCCTTACCAAACGGAATTTGATTCGATGTTCCCTGTTTATTCTTTTTGAGGCAATCCCTTCCTGCCTTTTCAAAACTTCTGTTTTTCCTGTCCCACCCTGAAAAGGATGTGCCTTTATATCTTTTAATAGTTCATGTATTCTCGCATACAGTGAAGGATTTTCCCGATTCCAGTATGTCATGTCGTCAATAGCTTCACTATGGAACATATAGTCATTTCCATACAGATGTTTCAAACAGTCTTTCATTTTATTCCTGTCCCCGTTGCAGGACAGCGTTGCATAGTAATGATGTTTTGAAGCACGGAAACTTCCGCTATCTGTTATCTGTCTTTCTACTTCAACAGCAGTTTTTGAAAAGTCTATTCCTAAAAAGGCATTCAACTGTTCTGGATACAAACAGTCAAACACACGGGAATTGGAGATGTAATCGCCGGAGGGAGTCATCTGTTCGATAAATTTCGAAAGCGCCTGCTCATCCTGTGTCCATTCGCAACTGCTGAAAAGCTCTATGATGATTTCCAGTTCCCAAAGACTGTCATGCCGAAGGAATTGATCTTCTTCCTCCTTTTCTATAGGAATTAAGGGCAGCATGCCTTCTCTGAAAGAAGGATAGTTTCCCGTATTGACGGCTTCGTTGAGCAGAAAATAATTACTCATTGTTTTCTGATTTTAAACAGTTCCGCAAAATCAATTTGAGTCTGGTCGAAGAAACCTTTCGGCCATGAGGATAATTCTCCTTTCCCGTTGACGGATATGCTTTTTAAATCCGGCTGCCCGGAGCTTTCTGTCTGATTAAAGAAATTGACGGTAACAAATTCCGGATTTATTTCCTTTTGGGCAACCGCTACCTGTATGCCGTTGATGACGTGGTCGCTGTGTGTCTCAACGATTATCTTCACACCGGTGTTTGCCACCTTTGCAAGAAAGCGGCCTATCTTTGACTGTGCCGACGGATGCAAATGTGCTTCGGGATTTTCTACAATCATAAAGCTGCCTTCCCTGGCTATCAAACCCGTGACAAGAACAGGCAATACATAACTGATGCCGAAGCCGATATTGGGTGCGATGACCGGATCGTTTTTCGTAAACGGATTGTTTAACCGTATCTGTGCCGACAGGGTGTCAATATGGTAAGAAGCCGATACGGCAACTCCCGGTATCAAGTAATTCAGCCACGCATTGAGTTGCTGTTGCAGACGGGGGCTTTCTTCTTCCCCGAATTTTCTTTTGCTGTTTACTTTAAACGAATAGTTGAAGGATGTATCGCCCAGCAACTGAGCTGTCATTTCACCCTGAAAACCGGTATTGGGAAAATCATAGAATGCAATATCCTGCTTTATTCTCGGCCCGATACGTTCCGCATTCAGATAGTAAAACTCCCGGGCAAACAATCCGGAGGAAGCCGCATCAAGCCCGTTTTCCACTTCAACCGGCGTAAGAAAAAGCTCGTCATCCTTTACCTGATACGTTACACGAAACCTCCTGTCGCCTTCATCCAGTCCCAGTAAAACCGTATTGTCTTCGGAGTCCCGCGTTAATATCTGACTGCTGTTACCCAAGGCAAGGCAATACGCACCATTCAGTCCGACATTCATTCCGTTGGGTTTTTGATACACATAGTAGCCGTCGTTCCACCGGGCACAATCTTCTATCGTCCGTCTCAAATACAGCAAGGCCTGTATTGCTGTGCTTTTCCCGTTTCCGTTGGCGCCGGCAAACACGGTCAGCGTATTCAGCAGAACAGGCATATTGCTGAAACATTTGAAATTCCTGATAATTAAGTTTTCCATACAGGTCAGTACGTTAAATGTTTCCGTATAATCCGGTCCGCACAGGAGAAAGCATACTGGATATTGGCTTTCCCGTTTGTTCCGTAAGAAAGATAAGACCAGAGCCGACTGTCGTCTTCTATTGTCTTTGCGAGCGGTTCGAGCAAAGATCTTTCCCCGTTTTGCTCCTGTACCCTTTCCGTTTCGTAATCGGCCAGCAAGACAGACCAGCTAATGAACAGGGCTTTATTGATCAATTGTTTGTATGCCTTCGGTTCGATATCCTTTAGCCGTACTTTCCGGAAGGCATACCTGCTTCCGAACAGATAATCTGCATTGCGCATCGCCGTAGAAAATTCCTTTACATACTGCGCCAAATCACTCATGGCAGACTTTTGCAGCGTTTCCGTCAAACTGTCAAGCGACTGATCCATATAGCCGGTATATTCATCTGTTTTCCCGTTCAGCCTGCGGAACAGGATGAAGCGGAGCGCCATTTCCACGTCTTCCATCCGTATGGACTGAATGCTTCCATCCGTGGCTTTCTTAAATTCAGGCAATGAGGCCATCGCACGGAGCGTCTGCCGAAGCCCGTCTCCGGCCAGACAGTTCCGTATTTCCTGATTGTTCAGCGGCTTCCCACCCGTATTGATTCGTCTGAATATGTCGTACTTCACCTTGAATGGAGAAGAGGGATCTATTACGCTTCCCGAAAGCTGAGTCATATTGAACCAGCGTGCGTATTTGGGTTCCAGTGTCCGGTAATATTTACCTTCGCAACTGTCCTGCAAATACTCCAGATGTTTTAAGGGAAACCTGTTGTTCATAAAATCAGTGATAGCCGTCAACCGCTGCAGTCCGTCAATCACGGTAAGTTTACCTTCCCTGTCTTCGGAAAAGTAAAACATGGGAAGCGGTATGCGCAATAAAACAGACTCAATCAAGAGCGAACGCCGGCGTCCGTCCCATACGAAATGGCGCTGGAAGTCCGGATTCAGTATCAGGTCTCCGCTATCTGCCATTTCTTTGATTAGTTTAATGCTAAACTGTTTGGACGATACTTTAATATCATCCGGGTTGTACGGATTGGCTATCCTTTCGCTGTCCTGTTCCGTGAGATCTGTTCCCGACTGTTCGGATTCAATAATGTCCAGTACCAGTTGATCCAGTCTGGCTTTCAGTTCCTCTTCCGTACTTGTGACGGCTTTGTCCCGGAAGGTGATTTCATATTCACGCCCGGTCATCCTGATCTCTACCAGGCGACGGCCGGATTCATCCGTCAGGGAGTAGCAGTCTTCGTTGTCGGCCTCTTTCCGGAGTCCCAGCAATACGGCCTCGTCATTGATTTTTAATTCTGCAACCATCCGCGCCGATTCGTATCATTCCCCGTTCACATTATAGTACACCTTCATCGGGTTGGCCAGGATGCGGGTGAAGCCTTTCACGTCTTCGGCTGTCCAGGCTTTCTGTTCTTCGCCGTAGACGCCGAAGTCGCTTTTCATCAGGTCGTGCTCGCTCTCTACGCCTACCAGGGTGTAGCCGTAGGGACGGAGGCTCAGGATGACACGGCCGGTTACGTTCCGCTGGGTGCTTTCGAGGAAGGCTTCCATGTCGCGCATCACCGGCTCCAGGTACTGTGCTTCGTGGAGGAACATGCCGTACCAGTTGCCTGTCTGGTCTTTCCAGTATTGCTGCCACCTGGTAAGGGTGTGTTTTTCCAGCATATGGTGGGCGTTGATGATGAGCAGCGCTCCGGCTGCTTCGAATCCTACGCGTCCCTTGATGCCGATAATTGTGTCGCCGACGTGCATGTCGCGGCCGATGGCGTAGCGGGAGCCAAGCGCTTCTACCCGGCGAATGGCGTCTACGGGATTGGCGTAGGCCGTGCCGTTCACGCCGGCTATTTCTCCGCGTACAAAGTCTATGGTGAGCGTTTCCTCCGGTTCCGTGGCGGTGAGGGGCGAGGGATAGGCTTCGTCCGGCAGTGTCCGGCCGGAGCAGAGCGTTTCCTTTCCGCCGACGCTGGTTCCCCAGAGACCTTTGTTGATGGAATATTCCATCTTCCGGAAGTCGGCTTCGTATCCGTGTTCTTTCAGGTAGTCGATTTCGTAGTCGCGGCTCAGGTTCATGTCGCGTGTCGGGGTGATGATTTCGATGTGAGGTGCCAGGACGTCGAAGGTAAGGTCGAAGCGTACCTGGTCGTTTCCGGCGCCGGTGCTTCCGTGGGCTACGGCGTCGGCTCCCACTTCTTTGGCGTAGCGAATCACGGCCAGCGCCTGGAAGATGCGTTCGGAACTGACGGAGATGGGGTAGGTTCCGCCCCGCAGGACGTTGCCGAACACCATGTATCGGATGCTCTTCCGGTAATACTCGTCTTCGATGTGGAGTGTGGCGTGGCGGACGGCTCCCAGCCTGTATGCTTTTTCTTCGATGGCTTTGCATTCCGCTTCTGTGAATCCTCCGGTGTCGGCTAGCGCTGTATAGACTTCGTAGCCTTTTTCTTTTGTGAGGTACATGGCGCAGAAGGAGGTGTCCAGTCCTCCGCTGAATGCCAATACTACTTTTTTCTTCTTCATATCTTTTCTTTTATGCTGTTATTTCTTTATGGGATGTTGTTTTGCGGGGTCGTATAGCATGGCGGTACAGATGCAGTATTTGCGTCCGGTGCGCACCAGCACGTCGTGGTTCACGCAGCCTTCGCATCCGCGCCAGAAGGATTCGTCGTCGGTCAGGTCGGCAAAGGTGACGGGCACGTATCCGAGCTCTGTATTCATCTTCATCACGGCGGCTCCCGACGTGAGGCTGAATAGTTTGGCTCTTGGCCACCGGAGGCGTGCCAGGGCGAAGGAGGCCTCCTTGATGCGCCGTGCCAGTCCGTGTCCGCGGAAGGTTTCCACCACGATCAGTCCCGAAGTGGCTACATACTGTTTGTTGCCCCAGGATTCGATATAGGTGAATCCCGCGAACACGTCGCCTGCCAGGGCGATGATGGCTTTTCCTTCCTTCATCTTCAGGGCGACGTATTCGTGCGAACGGCGGGCGATGCCGGTGCCGCGCACTCTGGCAGCTGCTTCGATGGTTTCCAGTATCGTGTCTACATATATTTCGTGCGAAGCATCGGCTACCATTACGTCTATCTCGACCGTTCCGATCTCCGCGTTCTTTTCCTTTTCCTTTTCCATTGCAACTGTCCGGTCTGAATCCTGATTACTGAATGAAACGTGCGATGGCTCCGGCGATACTCTCCCGGCTGTATCCTTCGCGGGGGATGACGAGGATTGTATCGTCGCCCGCCACGGTAGCCAGGATTTCCATCGGAGCGTTTGCGTCGATATCCGAAGCGATGCCCATGGCGTATCCCGGACGCGTTTTGATAACGGCCAGATGTCCGGAGAACTCCACGCTGGGTAAGGCGGGCAACTGCGTACCGGCCATCCGGTACACCGCCTTGCCGTTTTCATCGTGTACACGGGCGATTTTCATGTCTTTAATATCCCTCGACAGGGTCGACTGCGTAGCAGACATTCCGCTTTCCTGCAGCAGCTTGAGCAGTTCCTTCTGGTTCCGTATCTTTTCCGTGCGGATGATACGCGAGATAGCTTCAATTCTTTCTTTTCTTGCTGTCATGATCGTATATTTATGCAAAACGCCGGCAAATATAAGGGATTAATTGAATAAATATTTAGAAACTGTTTTGATTTAACATTTGGTAAAGAAGGCTTTTGATTATGTCATACAGGTTGTTGTCAGCAATTACAAGGAACAAGGCTTTCGCCCTATACCTAAGCGATGGATTGTAGAGAGAACCTTCTCCTGGTTTGACAATTACAGGAGACTGTGTCGAAACTATGAATTTACATTTGACTCGGCGGAGGAAATGGTCAAAATAGCATCTATAAGATTATTGCTGAATAAAATTTAAACAGGCTCTAATAAAACATCCGGCTAAAACAGACATGTTTACTGTACAAATGTATGTATCTTTTTCAAGTAAAGCGAGAGGCTGTGCGGATTTTGTGATGAATAAGGAGTATGAGGGTAATCTTCCAGTGGAGAGTTAACCGTTAAAGCGCCGGCATGATCCATGTGGTTGATCATACCGGTTCCATTTTCGGACGGCGTGTCCATCCGGCATGAAGGGTGCGGAATGCTTGCCGATTTCCTACCGCCGACGGGGCGGGGACATATTCCTGTTTCATGTAACACCTCTTATTTCCTGTTTCATTCCTGCAACACTTTTTATATCCTGCTGCAGGAAGTGTAACATCTAAAAACCCGCATCCGGTCAGGGCTTTTGCGGGAGGGGAAAAAAAAACCTGACTTTCATTTGGATAAGGCAGTTTTTGTGTTATATTTGTTGAAATATTTAAACGAAGGTTTATGTGTAACGTATAACAGTGCCTATTCAAACAAATTTTAAATGATGACAGATATGATGTATAAGCTATGTATTTTTTTCATTGGTTTCTCCGCCCTCCTCTTCACCCTCCCCTCTCGTGCGCAGGACACGGATTTCTGGTTTGTAGCCCCGCACATGTCGGAACAGCTTGCTGCGGGTGTCCCGCTGAACCGGCCGGCTTTCCTGGCCATCTCCAACACGACGGGGCAGGATGCACACGTCACCGTTTCACGCTACAACGGGGCTAATGCCTCCATCAACAACGTCGTGACCATTGCCCCGGGCAATTTGTACAAGCTCGACTTTACGACCGATGCGGATATGAAGACCATCGAAAACCCCCGCGGCCAGGCCGGTAACATAACCGAGTTCGGGATACACATTACTTCGGACGTCAAGGTAACGGCCTATTATATGCACAACCATACCGACTCGCGCGATTTCTTCACCCTGAAAGGCCGCCAGGCGCTGGGCACGCAGTTTTATGTACCCATGCAGTCGGACAATGCCGCGTCGACAGGCAGCTATACCGGAGCCTGCGACCAGATAGACATCGTGGCCACAGAGGACAATACGGAGGTGACGATCGTCCCCAAAACGGCTGTCCGTATCGGAAGTTCCGGAAGCTCTGCCGCCAATGTAGCCGTTACCCGCACGCTCAACAGGGGGCAGACGCTGAAAATCATGGAACATACCGTTAATAGCAACCCCACGCTGGCAGGCACATCCATCACGTCGTCGAAACCCGTAGCCGTCACCGTCACCGAAGACTTGGTGGGCGGCGATACTTCGGGCGACCAGATTGTGCCGGTCAACAGCCTGGGTACGCGCTATATCGTTCCCAGGGGATACCTGGGCGCCAGCTCTACTTATGAACGTTTCTACCTGGTAGGCACGGAAGCTGCTACCACCGTCCGGATCTACACCACCGGCACCACCCCCGCCACCACCCTTACACTGAATGCAGGCGCCACCCAGCGGTACAGCATCCCCGCCAATGTGTACGCCGTATATGTGGAATCCGAAAAGCCGGTCTACATCTACCAGCGCACCGGATACGGGGAAGAAGGCGCGGCCGTCCTGCCCAGCATCTACGGCATCGGACAGAAGCAGATGACCTACTACCAGGTGCAGGGGCATTACGAACAGGGATTCCTGGTCTTCCGTAGCGGTATGCAGAGCGGTTTCCGCATCTCGTACGGAACGGTGAACACGCTGATGACGTCGCTCTCCGGATTCACCGTATACAGCATTCCGAGCCAGCCGGACTGGCAAATTGCCCGCTTCAACCTGCCGGCGGCCGCGAACAACCAGGTGGTCACGATACGCAATCCGCAAAGCCCCTTCTCCTTCGGATACATAGCGGCCAATCTTTCGACCAACAATATGGGATGCTACGGATACTTCTCCGCCTTTGGTTTCGAACTTCCCGACACCACCTATATGTGTACCAGCGCGACCACCGTTACCCTCGAAGGAGGCTATGCCAAGAGCTACAACTGGACGTTTCCCGACGCGCGCACTTTCCAGACCCAGGACGTTACGGCCGACATGGAGGGAGAATACACGCTGGTGATGGATCAGGATCCCACGATAGTGACCGTCACCACCTTTGTCCGGATGATCCATGCGGGCGCCATCTGCTCCGGACGTACCATCTGCTTCGGCACGACGCCGGGGGAACTGAGCGTCTCCGGAGCTTCGGGCGACACCTATCAGTGGCAGATCAGTTCCGATAATGTGACGTGGACCGACATTGCCGGCGCCACCTCGCCCGTTTATACGCCAGGCATCCTGCACAAAACCACCTGGTACCGGCGGGGCATAACCGCCAATCAGTGTGCAATGACCTATTCCGGTAGCGCAAAGATCGAAATCTCTCCCTGCGTGGTGCCCATCAATCCCCATTTGCGCTCGCGCGTGATCGGTCAATAAAGGAGCGCGGCCATTGACTGATGCTCCGGGCGGAGCGGCTGTTCCGGCTCTTCCAAAAAAAGCGGAGGAGCCGGAACTTTTTTCGTTCCTCCGAAAAAGCAGCGGACATGTCCAAAAGAATCACGTCATGGTTGCCTCTTCCGGATCTCCCGGTGGCATGAATCACGTCATTGTTCGCCCTTTCTGATTTTTCTGAAAGCATGAATCACGTCATGATTCGCCCTTTCTGATTTTCTGAAAGCATGAATCACGTCGTGGTTGGCCCTTTCTGATTTTCTGAAAGTATGAGTTTTCATTAAAATGTAGCGAAATTCATTTCATGTTACATAGTCAGTCCTTATTAACTCCTTTTTCAAGCTGCAGCACAGCAAAAATCCTGTGGAAAAAACAGACGAAAAATAATCCGCAAAAACTCTTCTTTGAGTTTTTGCATCATTTTCTTCAGA
>JAISMW010000023.1 GCA_031276545.1 Tannerellaceae bacterium | reverse complement strand
GCCGTGAAGACCGGCGCCGCCACGATCACCGTCACGCCCTACTTCCACGGCTGCGCCGGGACATCGACCACCTATACCATCACGGTATCCCCCTGCTCGGTGCCCATCAATCCGCACCTGAGGACTCGCGTAATCGGGAATTAGAGCTGTTGCTCCCGGCCAAAAAGAGAAAGAATATCCGCTACGAATTGCAGTGGATATTCTTTTTTTCAGGATGTTTTCTAAACAAATTGTCCAAAATCGCGGTACAATTGTTGTGTATGTGATAATCTATACTATTTGCGGGAAATATTAATCTTAAAACAATTACACCATGAGAATCGGTTCTATTGATTTACTTCGTTTACGCAATGAGGAATGGTACGGCATCTTTGTCGAGTTTATCGTGCTGGTACTGCGCTTCGGAGCAGACAAACTCAAGATTGCGGAACTCTTTGCGCTCTTTGTGCCGCTGCACGAAAAATCGGACAAACTGCTGGAAGTGATACACAAAAGCGAACACACGGCTAAAATGAAAGAGGCCGACAAAAAACGCAACAGTTTCTTCCGGGGGCTTTACGATGTGGTGAAAACGTCGCGAAAACTGGAAGCCGCAGCGGACAGGGATGCGGCCGAACGCCTCTACATCCTGCTCTCCACCTATCGGAAAACGGCCATCGACGGCAGTTATTCCGAAGAATCGTCGGCTATCTACAACCTCCTGCAGGACCTCAACGGGAAATATGCCGCCGATATTACCCTGCTGGGACTGGGCAAATGGGTGGCCAACCTGAGTGCAGCCGAACAGACATTCCGTTCCCTGTGGGATGAACGGCTGCAGGAAAGCGCCGACAAGCCTAAAGAACAGCTCAAAGCAGTGCGCAAACAGGCCGACGCTCTGTACCGCAGCATGGCCGACGTACTGTATGCCAAACTGATGGCCGACGGGCTGGGCGGCGATGTGGTGGTGGATCCGGACGACCTGAAAACCGGGCCGTACGAAGACAGCGTCCCGGAGGATCAGCGGGGAAATGTGGTGTACAACTTCGTAATCATTTGGAACGAGGTGATAAAGAAATACCACAACACGCTGGCGATACGCGCCGGGCAGCACGCGAACAAGGAAAAAGATCCGGACGGCGAATCAGACCAGCCGCAGGAAGGCTGAAGCTCGTGAACGGCCTAATCTATTGAAAAAGAAGGGGCGAATCCTGACGGGTTCGTCCTTTCTGATTTTCTGAAAGCATGAATCACGCCGTGGATCATCCTTTCTGATTTTCTGAAAGCAGGAATCACATCACCAGCGCCTCCGAGTTACTGTTATATGTGCTGCATAGAAAATGATGGGGACTCCGCATTAACTCTTAACTCTCACCTCTTTCCCGACTGCGCAGAAGGGCGGCAAGTGTGCAATTTCTGGCGGGAGGCTCTTTGCCTTACGGAATGTTTGATTACTTTTGCAGCGCGACGAACTCGCAAAAAACAATAGATTAGAAATAAAAGTTAGAATCTTATTAACAGTATGAGTTTGAAAATTATTGTATTAGCAAAACAGGTGCCGGATACGCGCAATGTGGGGAAGGATGCGATGAAAGCGGATGGAACGGTGAACCGTGCCGCGCTTCCCGCTATCTTCAATCCGGAAGACCTGAACGCGCTGGAACAGGCCCTGCGCCTGAAAGACGGGCTTCCCGGCGTCACCGTCACATTGCTGACGATGGGACCCGGACGTGCTGCCGAAATCATCCGGGAGGGACTGTACCGCGGTGCCGACGGTGGTTATTTACTGACAGACCGGGCTTTCGCCGGAGCCGACACGCTGGCTACTTCGTATGCCCTCTCGATGGCTATCCGCAAAATAAAGGATTACGACCTGATTCTCTGCGGACGGCAGGCTATCGACGGGGATACGGCGCAGGTAGGCCCCCAGGTGGCAGAGAAGCTGGGACTGCCACAGATTACCTGCGCCGAATCCATTCTGACGGTTGCAAACGGAAGGATTACCGTGAAACGGAGGCTGGAACGGGGCGTCGAAACCGTGGAAGCCGCCTTCCCTGTCGTGGTGACCGTAAACGGAAGCGCGCCGGACTGCCGCCCGCGCAATGCAAAATATGTGCAGAAATACAAACATGCAAAGACGGCGAGCGAAAGGCAGGACGCCGGTGCGGACTATGCCTGGCTGTTCGGCAAGCGTTCCTATCTGAATCTGCAGGAATGGAGCGCGGCCGACGTATATGCCGACCCGGCCCAGTGCGGACTCTCCGGCTCACCCACCAAAGTGAAGAGGATAGAGAACGTGGTCTTCCAGGCCAAAGAAAGCAAAACCCTGGATGCTACCGATGGCGCTATCGACGAATTGATGAAAGAATTAATTACGAATCATACGATTGGCTGAACGATGAATAATATATATGTATACTGCGAAATAGAAGACGGCGCCGTGGCCGATGTAAGTCTTGAACTGCTCACCAAAGGGCGCTCTCTGGCCGACAGGCTGGGCTGCCGGCTGGAAGCCGTGGCTATCGGCCATAAGCTGGAGGATACCGGCGCACAGGTGTTCCCGTACGGAGCGGATGTGCTCCATCTGTTTGACGACCCGCGCATGGCGCCGTACACCTCGTGCCCGCATACGGCGATACTGACTAAGCTCTTCGCCGAAGAAAAGCCGCAGATAGCCCTGCTGGGCGCCACCGGTATCGGCCGCGATTTGGGGCCGCGCGTGTCTTCCGCTCTGGGCAGCGGCCTGACGGCCGACTGTACTTCGCTGGAAATAGGCGACCACGAGGAAAAGAAGGAGAATAAGGTCTATAAAAACCTGCTCTATCAAATCAGGCCGGCCTTCGGAGGGAACATCGTGGCAACGATTATCAATCCTGACTGCCGCCCGCAGATGGCCACCGTGCGCGAAGGTGTGATGAAGAAGGAAATACGGGATCCTTTCCGCAAAGGCGAGATAAGGAGGTACGATGTGAACCGCTACGTGAGCGCCACCGATTTCGCCGTAAGCGTAATCGATCGCCATATCGAAAAGAGCCGGACGAACATCAAGGGCGCTCCGGTAATCGTGGCCGGAGGCTACGGGGTAGGCTCGAAAGAAAACTTCCGGTTGCTGCATGAACTCGCAGCCTTGATTGGCGGAGAAGTAGGCGCCTCGAGGGCGGCCGTCGACGCCGGGTTTGCAGAACATGACCGCCAAATCGGACAGACCGGCGTGACCGTACGCCCTAAACTCTATATTGCCTGCGGTATCTCCGGGCAAATCCAGCACATTGCAGGGATGCAGGAAAGCTCCATCATTATTTCCGTAAACAGTGACGCGCACGCACCTATCCATGCGATTGCCGATTATGTCATCACCGGTACCGTAGAAGACGTCCTCCCCAGGATGATCAGGTTTTACAAAAAAAATACAAAGTAACTATGGCAAATTATTTTTTAGACACCCCCCTGTACAGGCATCATTTGCATCATCCGCTGATGAAGCGGATTGTAGAACTGAAGGAACGCGGCTATGCCGACAAGGATACCTTCGATTATGCCCCCTTCGACTTTGAAGATGCGATGGACAGCTACGAGAAAGTACTGGAAATCGCAGGCGAAATATGCGCCGAAATCATCGCGCCCCACGCCGAAAGCGTAGACTGTGAAGGCCCCTCGGTATCCGGCGGACGCGTGTCCTACGCCTCCGGCACACAGCAGAACCTGGACACGGTACGCAAAGCCGGGCTGATGGGTATTGCGATGCCCCGACGGTACGGCGGACTCAACTTCCCCACCGTCCCCTATATCATGGTGGCCGATATGGTATCGCGTGCCGACGCCGGATTCGAAAACCTCTGGGGACTGCAGGACTGCGCGGAAACACTCTACGAGTTCGGCAGCGAAGAGCAGCGCGCCCGCTACATCCCCCGCGTATGCGACGGAGAAACCATGTCGATGGACCTCACCGAGCCGGACGCCGGTTCCGACCTCCAGTCCGTCATGCTGAAAGCTACGTACAGCGAGCCGGACGGCTGCTGGTACCTGAACGGCGTGAAGCGCTTCATCACCAATGGAGACTCCGACATACACCTCGTCCTGGCACGCTCGGAAGACGGCACCAGAGACGGACGCGGACTCTCCATGTTTATCTACGACAAACGGAACGGAGGCGTGAATGTGCGCCGTATCGAAAACAAAATGGGCATCAAAGGCTCGCCCACCTGCGAGCTGACGTACAAGAATGCAAAAGCAGAACTTTGTGGCGAACGCAGGCTGGGGCTTATCAAGTACGTCATGGCGCTGATGAACGGCGCCCGTCTGGGAATTATGGCGCAGGCGGTAGGACTGAGCGAGGCGGCCTGCCGCGAAGCCTATGCCTACGCGAAGGAACGGAAGCAGTTCGGCAAAGCCATCATCGAATTTCCGGCGGTATACGAAATGCTGTCCCTGATGCGTGCCAAAGCCGACGCCTCGCGCGCCATGCTCTACGAAACCGCCCGCTTTGTGGATATCTATAAAGCGCTGGAAGACATCTCCAGGGAACGCAAACTGGAGCCGGAAGAACGGGCGGAGATGAAGAAATACAGCAAACTGGCCGATGCCTTTACTCCGATGGGAAAAGGCATGACTACCGAATACGCCAACCAGAATGCCTACGATGCCATCCAGATACACGGAGGATCCGGCTTCATGAAAGACTATACCTGCGAACGCCTGTACCGCGACGCCCGTATCACCAACATCTACGAAGGTACCACCCAACTGCAGGTGGTAGCGGCCATCCGCCACGTCACGACCGGAACCTACCTGGCACAGATACGTGCATACGAAGCTCTTGAATACAAACCGGAGCTGGAGGAATTGAAGCGGAAGCTGACGGAGATGACGGCGCAATACGAAGCCATAGCCGCTCAGGTGACGGACGCCAAAGACAGCGAGTACACCGACTTCCACGCCCGCCGTCTGGTGGAAGCCGCCGCCCACTGCATCTTCGGCTATCTCCTCCTGCAGGATGCAAACCGGGACGATGCCTTCCGCCGCTCGGCCGAAGTCTACGTCGCCTACGGACAGGCGGAGCTCGGCCGGATCACTTCCTGCATTACCCGCATCCGGAGGGAAGACCTGGCCTTCTTCAGGGCAGAATAAAAAAACGGAGGCCGTTAGATTCACATCCTGCGGCCTCCTATACTAACCCTTAACTTTAACCAATGAAAAACACTAATCTACAAAACTTATCATGTTAAGAAAGCAATGACTGCTTTGAGTTTTGGTTTTTCTTTCTTTGTCCGGAAAAAGGCATTGGCACTTTCTCTTTATTAGTAAACAGCGCCAAGCGCATAAAAGTTTATAGCTTAACACACTTTAACTTCCTTTACCGCCTCCCTGATACGAAGAAGTTTCACAAGAAGTCCCTCCAGCAAATCCAGCGGAAGCATATTGGCGCCGTCTGATTTCGCCTGTCCGGGGTCGGGATGCGTTTCGATAAAGAGCCCGTCTGCCCCTACGGCAATCGCAGCCTTGGCCACCGTTTCGATAAGGGCAGGCAAACCGCCGGATACGCCCGACGCCTGATTGGGCTGCTGGAGCGAATGTGTGGCATCCATCACCACCGGATAGCCGAACCGCTGCATTTGCGGGATAGCCCGGTAATCCACCACCAAGTCGGTATAGCCGAAGGTAGTGCCCCGTTCGGTCAGTATCACCTGGCCGTTCCCCGCATCCGCCACTTTCTGCGCCGCAAACTGCATGGCGCCGGGCGACAGAAACTGGCCTTTCTTGATATTCACCATCTTTCCCGTCCGGGCGGCTGCTACCAGCAAATCGGTTTGCCGGCAAAGAAAGGCGGGAATCTGAAGCATATCCACGTACTCGGCCGCCATGGCAGCTTCCGCCGTCTCGTGTATGTCGGTCACGGTAGGGACGCGAAACGTTTCGCCTGTCTTGCGAAGAATCCCCAGCGCCTTTTCGTCGCCAATACCGGTGAAGGAATCCAGCCTTGAGCGGTTGGCCTTCCGGTAGGATCCTTTAAAAAAGAACGGGATATGCAGCCGCGAGGCTGTTTCGGCAATCCGTTCGGCAATCCGCAACGCCATCTCTTCCCCTTCTATCACACAAGGGCCGGCTATCAGAAAGAACGAGTCGTTTGTTTTTAAATCTTCTATGGTCATCCTCATATTGTTTCATTTTTTTCCAGCAAAGATTCCGTAATCGCTATCTTCCTGTCCATCGGAAGCGAGGCATCTATCCAGCAGATGGGACAGCCCCGCCGCTCCATCCCCCGAAACCAGGTCATTTGCCGCTTGGCAAACTGATGGATGGCAATCTCCAGCCGCGACACCATGTCGCCATACGACAGTTTTCCCGTCACGTAAAGCGTCAGATACCTGTATTCCAAACCGTAATACATCAGGTCGCCGGGCGTTACCCCGGCGTCGAGCAGGCCTCGCACTTCCTCTACCATTCCATCCTGCAGGCGGGCATGCAGACGTTCGGAAATCTTCTGCCGGCGCGCTTCGCGGGAAATATCCAGCCCTACCACCAGGCTTTGCAGGGGAGGATATGCGCAGGCATCCGGCGCCGCCTCCTTTTCGCAGACCGCTATTTCGATGGCGCGGATGGCGCGTGGCGCCGTCTCCACATCCGTTTTGTTGTGAAGCCTCCCGTAGCCGGCCAGCAGCGCTTCGAGTTCCTTCAGCGGTTTATCCTTCAGCGATTGGCGCAAGGCCGGGTTTTCCGGCACGTCGGGCAGCCGGTACCCCTTCAGCACCGCCTCGATGTAGAGGCCTGTTCCGCCGCACAGCACCGGACGTTTCCCCCTGTCTCTGATTTCTCCGTACACCCGGAAGAAATCGCGCCGGTATTCAAACACATTGTACCGGTATCCCGGTTCGCAGATATCAATCAGGTGATAAGGTACCGTTTTCCCCCCTACGGTATAATCTCCCCTATCTTTCCCTGTGCCGATATCCATCCCGCGGTATACCTGTCGGGAGTCGGCGCTGATAATTTCCGAATCCGATTTCGCGGCAAAGGCAGCAGCAAAGGCAGTCTTGCCCGATGCCGTTGGCCCCAAAACTGTGAGTAGCTGATATGCATTCATCAAGGCTCAAAGATAGCTATACCAATTCAATCTGCAAACCGTCTCGAGCGGAGGGTTCACTGTTCGTTATTCACTTACCTAATCAGCCCTGTCGAAACGCGATACCGGCAAAAAAATATCCGCTGTGGTGTCAGCGGATATTTTTTTTGCAATAGAATACGGAGGAAGAAGATTAGAGCGGATATTCTTCAAATGCATAAAGAAGCGTGGACAAATACCGTTCGCCCGTATCGGGTAATAAGGCGACGATTATTTTCCCCTCATTTTCGGGCAGTCTGGCCAGTTCGGCGCCGGCGTATGCGGCAGCGCCCGACGAGATACCTACCAGCAATCCCTCCTGACGCGCCAGTTCGCGGCTGGTGCGGATGGCGTCGTCGTTGGCCACCTGAATGATTTGATCCACTACGCTACCGTCGTATATCTTCGGCACAAAACCGGCGCCTATACCCTGTATCTTGTGGGCTCCCGGTTTCCCTCCCGACAATACCGGAGAATCGACCGGTTCTACGGCGACTATCTTTATCTTCGGGTTGAGCGATTTCAGCACTTCGCCCACGCCGCTGACCGTACCTCCGGTACCTACGCCGCTTACGAAAATGTCTACTTTCCCGTCCGTATCGTTCCATACTTCCTGCGCGGTAGTCTGCTTGTGAATCGCGGGATTCGCCGGATTTTCAAACTGCTGGAGGATGACGGCTCCCGGCGTTTCCTTCTGCAGGGCTTCGGCTTTGGCTACGGCGCCTTTCATGCCTTCGCTACCCGGCGTAAGCACCAGATTGGCGCCTAGCGCTTTCAGGAGGTTGCGCCGTTCCAGACTCATCGTTTCCGGCATCGTAAGGATCAGTTTATACCCTTTGGCGGCAGAGACAAAAGCCAGTCCCACGCCGGTATTCCCGCTGGTAGGCTCAATAATGGTAGAGCCGGGCTTGAGCAGTCCCTTTTCTTCCGCATCCACAATCATCGACAGCGCAATACGGTCTTTCACGCTGCCGGCCGGATTAAAATACTCCAGTTTGCCTATCAAACGAGCTTTCAGCCCCTGGTTGCTGTTATAGTTCGATAATTCGAGCAAGGGGGTATTCCCGATAAGATCTGTAAGTTGTTTTGAAATTTTTCCCATGGTTACTTCATTTTTTTAAATTGTTATTCTGATGATACAAAGATAAAACGATTATGGCAGGTGGCGAAATACCCTGCGCAGGGTATATTCTCCGTCTATCCCTTGTGAAACTCCGGAAAAACGAAGGCCTGGAGGGGGTGTTCTGAAATTTTCATCCCCTTTGCCGGAAAATAATGGACAATGGCGTATGTTCCTGATTCTATTTCTACTTTATTTGCGTAGATTTGTGGCAGATTCATTCAACGACTATTTTTTTAAATCACATTGTTATGGAACAGAACAGAAGAACATTTTTCAAACAGGGACTGGCGGGCGCTTTGCTGCTCGGCTCTGCCCCGTTGCTGAAGGCATTGGAACCTGATGTCATTCCGCCGAAAACTCCCGGGAAAACGAATCCTTTCTTTTTGGGTATGGCCGGCTATACCTTCGTGAATTTTGATTTGGAAACCACACTGAAGACCATGAAACGGCTTGATGTGAAGTATCTTTGCATTAAAGACTTTCATCTCCCCCTCAACAGTACGGAAGAGCAAATCGGGACGTTTCACGCTACCTGCGCCTCGTATGGCGTAACAGGATATGCCGTAGGGCCAATCTATATGAGAAGCGAGGCCGAAGTGGACAACGGCTTCGCCTATGCCAAAAGGGTAGGAGTCCGACTGATCGTAGGTGTCCCCAACTACGAATTGCTCCCCTACGTGGACAGGAAAGTGAAGGAATACGGTTTTCATTATGCCATACACCTGCACGGTCCGGACATTAAAGTGTATCCCGATGCAACCGATGTATGGGAACATACGAAAGACCTGGATCCGCGTATCGGTATGTGTCTGGACATCGGACATGATTTGAGAAACGGATGCGACCCGGTAGCCGACCTGAAAAAATACCATACGCGCGTATTCGACATACACATCAAGGATGTGACCGACTCCACCAAAGCCGGAACCGGCATTGAACTGGGACGGGGAAAGATAGACTTCCCCGCCTTCGTCCGAGCCCTGCGCGAAGTGAACTACGCCGGCTCCTGCAGTCTGGAATACGAGAAGGACATGAAAGACCCCTTCCTCGGAATTGCCGAGTCGATTGGCTACTTCAAAGCCGTCTGTGAGTATATCTAAAAACCGGATATATCCGAAGAGGCGAAAGCTGCTGATGGCTTTGGCCTCTTTTACTTTTCACGAATGATGAATTTCATGCCTGCCTAATTTTAATTTTTATCCGTAATGAGATTTCTTTTTATTGTACAAGGTGAAGGACGGGGACATCTTACGCAAGCAATTACCCTGTCGGGAATACTCAGGCGCAACGGCCACGAAGTGGTGGAGGTTCTCCTGGGAGAAAGCGTCGTGCGCGAAATCCCATCCTTCTTCAGAGACAGGATTGGATGCCCGCTGGTGCAGACATTCGCCACGTTTTCCTTCAAGTACAGGAAAAACAACAAACAGGTGGATCTCCTGCGTTCCATTCTTTTCAATACGGAAATCAGGCAACTGAATACCTACAAAAAAAGCATCCGCTTTATCCACAAACGAATCTCCGAACAGAAACCGGACGTAGTAGTCAACTTCTTTGAAATCTTATCCGGCTTCTCGCGCTTGATCTACAAACAGAAAACGCCGGTTGTCAACATCGGACACCAATTCCTCCTGAACCATCCGGATTACCCCTTCGGGAAAATGAACAACTACGAATCGAAGCTACTCAAGCTGCATGTCCTGCTCAACAATATCTGCGCGAACAAAAGCCTGGCGCTTTCGTTCTACCCCCTGCCGGACTATCCCGACGAACAGATCTTCGTGGCGCCCCCCCTGCTGCGCAGGGAAGTACTGGAAATACAACCCTCGGAAGAAGACTACATCCTGATCTATATGCTCAATCCCGGCTACGAAAGCGAAGTGAGAGAGTGGCACCGGCGAAACCCCACCGTCAGGCTCTACTGCTTTTGGGATAAAAAGCAGGCGCCGGCAGAATGGAAAGTCGACGACTCCCTTACCTTCTTCACCATCGACGACACGAAATTCATCCGCTACATGGCCGGTTGTCGGGGATATGTCTCCACTGCAGGATTCGAATCCATCTGCGAAGCCTTCTATCTGGACAAACCGGTGATGATGATACCGGCGCACGTAGAACAGGAAATCAATGCCCAGGATGCCGCCTCCACCGGCTACGGCATCGTGGCCAACCGCTTCGATATAGACCAACTGCTCTCATTCCTGAACACCTGTCCTCCCCGCAGCGGACAATTTAAAGCATGGGTAGATTCGGCGGAAAAAATATTCCTCCGCCAACTGTGTTCCCTGTGATACTTCGGAAATGTCGTTATTTTTGTCTGTAAGGACATCGCGGGCAAGTTCACTCAGTTTATCCGTACTTGGAAACTGCTCATATAAACGTAGTGTATCTACCGGACAGATCATGATCCGAGAAATTCTTCCGTTGTGATTCTTCCGTCGCCTTCTTCCTTGAACAAAAGTTTGCCTTCTAAAATGCCTATATTGCGGCGTTTTGCGATTTTGCGTTTTGCTATGGACTGATGATGTTGCAGGAACAGGGTTATATCCCTGATGACTGTTTCGTCTGTTTCGATGAAAATTGAACGTGCCGGCTTCGCTTTTTGAGCATCCGGTTCTATTGTATTCACCCTGTTGTCTATTTAGTCACTCCTTATTAACTCCTTTTTCAAGCTGCAGCACAGCAAAAATCTTGTGGAAAAAACAGACGAAAAATAATCCGCAAAAACTCTTCTTTGAGTTTTTGCATCATTTTCTTCAGATTCCAGGCCG
>JAISMW010000095.1 GCA_031276545.1 Tannerellaceae bacterium | reverse complement strand
GTCTTAAATCATTTCGGGAATGATTTAAATCATTTCAGGAATGTCTTAAATCATTTCAGGAATGATTTAAATCATTTCAGGAATGTCTTAAATCATTTCAGGAATGATTTAAATCATTTTAGGATTGATTTAAATCATTTCCGAAATGATTTAAATCATTTTCGGGATATTTTGAGACGAAATGGCTTTGTTTCAGGACAATACGTGTTTGTCCTTGTCGGGAGAGAGGGTTGGGAAGCCCGGAAACGTGGCGGGGAAGCCCGGAGGCGAATCTGGGAAGCCCGGAAACGTGGCGGGGAAGCCCGGCGACGAATCGTGGAAGCCCGGAGGCGAATCTGGGAAGCCCGGAAACGTGGCGGGGAAGCCCGGAGGCGAATCGTGGAAGCCCGGAGGCGAATCGTGGAAGCCCGGAGGCGAATCGTGGAAGCCCGGCGACGAATCGGGGAAGCCCGGAGGCGAGGCGGGGAAGCCCGGCGACGAATCGTGGAAGCCCGGAGGCGAATCTGGGAAGCCCGGAGGCGAATCTGGGAAGCCCTGCGACGAATCGGGGAAGCCCGGCGACGAATCTGGGAAGCCCTGCGACGAATCTGGGAAGCCCTGCGACGAATCTGGGAAGCCCGGAGGTGGGTTGGAGAAGCTGAACGAACTGAAAAGGCAGCGCTTTGAAGGTGTCATTGCCATCGAGTATGAATACAATCGGCAGAACTCCGTCCCCGACATCAAACAGTGCATAGACTACTGCCGTGATGTGCAGATCCGGTTAATACAGAAGAGTATCTGCCGCTCTTTTTTCACTGAAGGCTAACTGCTAACGCGAATAGGATAAATAAATTGACCATCCTGCTTTGTTATTAAAATATTCCTTTAATTCTGTCGCACAGAATCCATAGTATTACATATTTTTGTGTCGAGTTAATGCATATTGACTTTGACATTAAACAATTCATTTATTCATTCTTATTTTATTGCATATCATGAAAAACATTTCAAGAAGAGATTTTTTGAAAACCGGGGCAATAGCTGCTGCCGGTCTGACGGTTGTCCCGCGTTCGGTCATGGGGAAACCGTTCGGTCATGTCGCTCCGAGTGACAAACTGCATATCGCCGGCGTGGGAGTGGGCGGTATGGGACGCCGCAATCTGGCCAATATGAATACGGAAAACATCGTGGCGCTATGTGATGTGGACTGGGAATATGCCGGAAAAACATTCAACGACTATCCCCTGGCCAGACGATTTAAGGACTGGCGGGTGATGCTGGACGAAATGGAGGGATCCATCGATGCCGTGCTGGTGGCTACTCCCGATCATACGCATGCCGGCGTGTCGGCTCATGCCATTACGCTGGGGAAACACTGCTATACGCAGAAACCGCTTACTCATTCGGTCTATGAATCCCGCTTGCTCACCCGGCTGGCGCAGAAGTACAGGGTGGCTACCCAGATGGGGAACCAGGGAAATTCGTTCGACTGGTGCCGCCGGATCGCCGAATGGATTCAGGCAGGCGTCATCGGCGAAGTGCGCGAAGTGCATTGCTGGACCGACCGCCCCATCTGGCCGCAGGGACTGCAGGAACCGAAGGAAAAGATGAAAACGCCGAAGACGCTGGACTGGGATCTGTTTACAGGTCCGGCAAGGAAGCGTCCGTATCACTCCGTATACACGCCGTGGAACTGGCGCGGATGGTGGGACTTCGGAACCGGCGCGCTGGGGGATATGGCCTGCCATATCATGGACCCGGTGTACTGGGCGCTGGACTTGAAGTATCCGGTGAGCGTAATCGGGAGTTCCACGCTGAGTAATTTATATTCTCCTCCCCATGCGCAGACGGTTGCGTATACGTTTCCTGCCCGGCCTCCGAAGGGGAATGTCAAAATGCCGGAACTGAAAGTGTACTGGTACGACGGCGGCCTGATGCCTCCCCGTCCGGAAGAACTGAAAGACGGACAGATGATGGGCGACGAAAACGGAGGGATTATCTTCGTCGGGAGCAAGGGCAAAATCATGACGGGCTGTTACGGCATGAACCCGACGCTGCTTCCTGTTTCGGATATGGAGCATTTCAATCAGCCCAAGCCTTCAATCCCCCGCGTGGAAGGAGGAAACGGCGATATATGGGCTACCAAAGCACATGAACAGGACTGGATTCGCGCCTGCAAGGAATCGCCGGAACACCGGACGGAGGCTTCCTCCCATTTCGGCTTCTCGGGACCCTTCAACGAGATGGTGGTCATGGGCGTGCTGGCCGTTCGCCTGTCGGGGTTGCAGGGTTTGCACCGCGAGCTTCAGTGGGACGGAGAGAACATGCGCTTTACGAATATTTCGCCGACCGATACCATCAAGGTTGTGACGGCAGACGATTTCAAGGTAATAGACGGCGATCCCCGTTTCGATCGCCGGTATGCGGAGTTCAACGCAGCCGATATGGCAAAGGAGTGGATTCGTCATACGTACGAAAACGGATTCTCGCTTCCCGATATGGTTTAATTCATCACTAAAAACATACATTATTATGCGTAACAATCTATTCAATGCAATAGTATTCGTCTGCGTGGCTCTGACGGGACTCCTTCCGGTGTCCTGCGGCCGAAGCCGGACTCAAACGCAGTCTCAGGCGCAATCTCAGACGCAGTCTCAAACTCAGACAAAGGCCGAAGACAACGGCTGGAGGCTGGGAATACAGTCCTACACCTTTCATCTGTTTCCGCTCACGGAAGCGCTGGATAAAACCGCTGAGCTGGGCGTCGGATACATCGAAGTATATCCCGGTCATAAACTGGGAGGCAAATGGGGCGATCAGGTATTCGGCTTCGAAATGGACGAACAGACCCGCAAAGAAGTAAAAGAACTGGCCGAATCCAAAGGGATAAAAATCATAGGAACCGGCGTATTTACAACAGACAATCCGGACGACTGGGAAAAACAGTTTGACTTTGCCCGATCAATGGGAGCGGAATACATCTCCTGCGAACCGGCTGCGAAAGACTGGGACCTGGTGGAAGCGCTGGCCGGGAAATACGGCATAAAGGTGTCGGTGCACAACCATCCGCAGCCTTCCGGATACTGGACGCCGGATTCGCTGCTGCAACAGATTGCCGGACGCAGCAGCCTGATTGGCGCCTGTCCGGATGTGGGACACTGGCGAAGGGAAAACCTGAACCAGATTGACTGCCTGAAGCAACTGGAAGGGCGCATTGTGTCTCTTCATTTCAAGGATATAGCCGCCAGGCAGGAAGGGGAAGCAGAGCAGCACGACGTGATATGGGGCGCCGGCATACTGGACGTGAAAGGTATGCTGAACGAACTGAAAAGGCAGCGCTTTGAAGGTGTCATTGCCATCGAGTACGAATACAACTGGCAGAACTCCGTCCCCGACATCCAACAGTGCATAGACTACTACCGTGAAGTGACGGACGAAATCTTTTAACCTTCAGGCATTCATCATCCATTCAATTCATACCCATTATGAAGATTAACAATACCATCCTGAAGTTCCTCGTGCCGGCAGTCCTCTGTCTGATGGCAGCCATACACGTGCAGGCGAGGGAAACACAGCAGGGACGGCGCATCACCGGTACGGTGACCGACGCCGGAAGGGGAGAGGCGCTTATCGGCGTCAATGTACTGATAAAAGGTACCGCAACCGGCGTGATAACGGATACGGACGGGAATTTCGCCATCGACAATGTCCCGGAAAATGCCATCCTGATTATTTCCTACATCGGATACCTGAGCCGGGAAATAAATGTGAACAACCGGACGCTTATCCGGGTGGAGCTGGAGGAAGATACCCAAAAACTGGACGAAGTAGTCGTGGTAGGCTACGGTTCCTTCCGTAAAAGAGACCTTACAGGGGCTGTATCGCAGGTGAAGGGAGACGACATCGCCACCCTGCCGCTCCGCAGCGCCTCGGATGCCCTGCAAGGAAAGGCGGCGGGCGTCACCGTCACGTCCACCTCCGGCAGTCCGGGCTCAATGGGAACGGTACGCATACGGGGAGTGGGAACACTGAACGACAACAACCCCCTGTACGTGGTGGACGGACTGCCGCAAAGCGGCATCGGCTGGCTCAACGCGCGCGATATCGAAAGCATGGAGGTGCTCAAAGATGCTTCGGCGCAGGCCATCTACGGAGCGCGTGCGGCCAATGGCGTCATCCTGATATCTACCAGGCGGGGACTGTCGGGTGGTACGTACGGAAGTTCCATAGAGTTCGATATGAATATCGGATTCCAGGACGTAGTCAAACGCTACGACATGCTCGATGCCGAAGGCTTTATGGAATACAAGAACCGGGCTTACCGTACCGCCGGAAGAGAACCGATGGACGACTTTGCCACTCCGGAAAAAAGGGAACAAATCCTTTCTTTCCTGGCCAAAAACGGAGGAAGGGAAGGAACGGACTGGTGGAAGGAAACAACCCGCCCCATGACGGAAGCTCCCCTGCAAACCTACAATCTCGCCTTTGCCGGAGGACTGGACAAGCTCAGCTACCGGGCTAGTTTCAACTACATGAACCACAAAGGTATCTTGAAGGGTTCGGACTACGACCGCCTGTCCGGACGCCTGAACCTGGACTCGGAGGTAACGAAGTGGCTGAAATTCTCCGCCAACGTAGCGCTTATCTATGAATCCAGACGAAATATAGACGAAAACAATGCCTACCAGGCTACCGTGTTCAACACCGTAACAGCCGACCCCATCACGCCCGTTTACCGAAAAGACCTGGTGGATATACCGGACTTTCTGCAGGGCAGAATCATGGGAGGATACGAGCCTACCAATCCGTATTCCCAGTATACCGGGGTGATTTATTCCAACAAATCCAATGCCGTGGCGCAGGTAGACCGCATGGCGCTCAGCAAATGGTCGGGCATCATATCCAAAACGAACCTGACGGGGGAAATCAGACTCTTCCCCTTCCTTACCTACAAATCCGGCCTCGCACTGGATATAAGCCGCGGACTGAGCGACGGGTTTACGCCCAAATATTATCTGGACGGAGACGAATACGCTTCGTATGCCACCGTGAGCAAAACGTCGGGTAATACGGACTACTGGGTGTTCGACAACTATCTTACCTTCAGCGACCGCTACGACCGTCATGCCGTGAACGCCATGCTCGGTACATCGGCCGAGAAAAACAGATACGAAGCCATCGGGGCGTCCAAACAAGGCATGGTAAACAACGATCCGAACCAGCGTATTCTGAATGCCGGTACCCTGAACCCCGGAGCCAGCGGATATATCAACATCCACAGCCTGAACTCGTACTTCGGACGCGTATTCTACTCCTTCGACGACAAATACATGATAACGGCCAATATCCGCCGGGACGGATCGTCGGCCTTTGCCGAAGGCAATAAATGGGGGACGTTCCCCTCCGTCTCTGCCGGATGGAATTTCTCTCAGGAAAATTTCCTGCAGCACATCTCCTGGCTCTCGCAGGGCAAACTGAGAGCAGCCTGGGGTGAAATAGGAAATCAGAATATCGCCCGGACGGCAGGCGCCTACCTCAATACATACGGCAACAGCGGCTATTACCTGTTCGGCAATCCCCATCAGATGCAGTTGTCCGGCGGACGCAGCACGGTAGGCAATCCCGACCTGAAATGGGAGACCACCGCCCAACTGGACTTCGGACTGGATTTGGCCTTCTTCAACGGTTCCCTCAGACTCACGCTGGACTATTTCGACCGGAAAACATCCGATATGCTGCTGCAACTACCCCTGCCCACCTCGCTGGGATTGCCCAACTATCCCTGGATGAATGCCGGCAGTGTGCGCAACAAAGGTTTTGAGCTGACCCTGGGATACGACGGAACCGCCGGCCGCGATTTCGCGTATCACATCAACGGCAACCTCTCCACCTACCGGAATCGCGTGGAAAGCCTGGGAAGCGGCTCCAATATCCCGGGAAAAGGCATCCACCTCAGCAATCAGACCTATACCATGACCGAAGTAGGCGAACCGATCGGATACTTCTACGGATTCAAAACCGACGGAGTGTTCCAAACGCCTCAGGAAGTGGAAAACTATGCGGTGGACGGCAAGAAAATCATGCCCGCAGCCCAGGCCGGCGATTTGCGGTTCGTCGACCTGAACAACGACGGCAGACTGGATGAACAGGACCGGACGAAAATCGGCAACCCGCATCCCGACCTTACCTTCGGCCTCACCCTGGGAGCCGAATACAGGGGATTCGACTTCAGCCTCTTCCTGCAAGGATCCGCGGGCAACGATATACTCAATATCCTGAAGTACGACATCTATTCCGGAACCGGATGGTACAATGCGCCCAAAGACATCCTCACCACATTCTGGAACGGAGCCGGCAGCACGAACAAAAATTTTGCCGTGGATGCCAACAGCCGTATGAACCTCGAAATGTCCGACTGGTACATAGAAGACGGCTCGTACGTACGCCTCAAAAACATCCAGTTGGGATACACCCTGCCCAACTCGCTGACCAAACGCATTGCCCTCCGCAATCTGCGCTTCTTCCTGGCCGTACAGAATCTGTGTACGCTGACCGGCTATTCCGGACTCGACCCCGAAATAGGAAGCGACAATCCGCAGTATATGGGCATCGACATGGGATTCTATCCCCAGGCGCGAACCTGTATGTTCGGTATAAGTATGAAACTCTAATCCTGTAAATGAATGATGTTATGAAACCGGTAAAAATATATCTCATGCTCCTTTTGACGGGAGCCTTGCTCGCGGGCTGTTCGGACGGATTTTTAGACAGACCGCCTATGGGAACGCTCGACGAAGCAACCTATCTCGGTACGGAAGACGGAGGATTTAAGCTGCTGACCAAATGCTACCTCCCCATCCTCGACGACTGGACGTATCAAACCATGAAATTCGACCTCGGAGACCAACTGACCGACGACGCCTCCAAAGGAGGCTCCGACGCCGGCGACAGAGTGGTGATTACGGAAGTGGCCAGAGGAAACCCTCTGCCCACCAACGGTATCCTGACCGACCTCTGGAACCATCGCTACCGGAATGCCATTGCGCACTGCAACGTGTTCCTGCACCTGGTGAAGCCCGAAACAGTACTGATTCACAGCGGCGGTGCGCTGGTCTCCGCAGAACTGAAGAACAGATGGATCGCCGAAGCATATTTCCTTCGCGCCTTCTATTATTTCGACCTGGCGGTCATCTTCGGAAACATCCCGATTATAGACGCCCCGCTGAATGCCGTGGATAAAAGCAGCATCACCAAATCGGACAAAGAAGCCGTGATACAGTTTATTCTCTCGGACCTGGAGAAGGCCATCGGCTCCGGCCATCTGCCCGCCGCCCTGCTGCTTCCGGAATCCGAACTGGGACGGGTGACGAAAGAAGCAGCCCTCTCGTTTCGCGCCAGAGTAAACCTGTTTGCAGGAAACCACCGCGAGGCGCTGACCGACCTTGAAGCAGTCGTACATTCCGGCGCCTACGAACTGGCGGACAACTACGAAGACCTGTTCAACAGCGCCGACAGAGGATACAAATCCAAAGAAGCCGTCTTCATCACCCTGCGCTCCTACATCGCCGGATACACCGGAGGAAGCGTATGCCCGCAGATGAACGTCGGACGGGCCGGCACCGGCGGATGGGGCGGCGAATGTCCGACGCACGACCTGGTGAGCGAATACGAAACAGGAGACCCCCGCCTGGTACATACCGTACTCTCGTCGGGCGACATCTTCGTGAAACCCGACGGCACAGACGAAGTGCACGATTACTCCGGATACGACAACTATCCGCAGCAACACAGCCGCAAGCAGTATCCCGACTTCTCCAGACGGCCTACCGGCAGCCTGCTGGACACAGACTGGTCGTTCTACCATATCCGCTATGCCGACGTCCTGCTGATGTATGCCGAATGTCTGATAGAAACCGGCGGGGACAAGCAGACCGCGACGGACATCCTGAACCGGATACGCCGCCGTGCCTTTCTGACCACTTCGCCCGAAGATTCGTACGCCAAATACCGGAAGTTCAACATCCCCGAAGCACAGCGGGTGACGGAATCCCAGTTTGAATCCTCCTACAAAGTGAAGACCACCGACGATCTCCGCGCAGCAATCCGCCACGAACGCCGGGTAGAACTGGGAGGCGAAGGACTTCGCCTGTACGATTTGCTTCGCTGGGGCGCCTTCGTCCAAACCATGCAGACATTCGGTCGGACTCCCGAAGGCATCTATTCCGGCAACGGAACAAATGTGTCGGAAAAAACCTGGCCCTATCCCATCCCTCAGAACGAAATCGACTACGTAGGCGGCTCCTTGACGCAGAATGACAATTATTAGTGAACAGTGAACAACGAACAACGAATAGTGAACAGTGATTAGCGGTCGGTGAAAAGAAAGCGTACCATTATTCACTATTCGTTGTTCACTATTCACTGTTCACTATTCACTATTCACTGTTCACTGTTCACTGTTGAGTGCGAACGGTTTTATGTTACCTTTGTGAAGTTCGCGGTGCAACCGGCGCTGCCTGCGGGAAGGCTCCGCGAACCTTACAGTATCAATCTTTTAAATTTTATACGTATGAAACAAAAAACAGTTTATGCTCTCCTTGCCTTCGCCCTCCTGCTGACGGCCGGATGTGCAGACAGGGATACCGTATTGCCGGACGGACTGATTGTGAGGTCGGGCGAGTACCTGCCGGATATGAAAGACCGGTTTGTATATCCTGTCGGCATGTCGGGACTGGATTTTAGCCGACCCGACGAAGAGGAGGTGAAAACCCTGTCGTCCTATGCTCTGATTCGCAGTGTGATGGACAAGCCGGGACTGAGTGTACTGCTCGGCGTATCATCGAGCAGCGCGCCGATTGCTCAGGCCTCAAGAGTATTTTTTGGCCACAACAGCGTACCGGCATTTGAAAAGCGGGACGATCGCGTGAAGGCGCTCACATCGTATTTTGCCGCCTTTGACGCCGGCCGCTACACATCGCTTGACGCAGGCGGGCAGATGGATTTCCTTGCCCGGCTGCAGGTACTCGAAGTCTGGTTCCTCCGCGACGCAATACTTTATTCGATGGATGCTGAGCAAAAGAAGGAGGCGGTATCTCTTGTACTGAAGAAACACAGGCAAATGCAGTGGTATAGCGACACTTCGGGTGCAGCCATGATGGGGATGATGTACGCCGGCGGCTATCCGCCCGTTGTGGCGTATTTTAAAGAGAAAGGTATCTCCTCCATAGCATCTTTTGAAATTTCCGGCATCCGGACGGCAGATCTTGTTGTTCCGTTTGCCGAGAGTTATACGCGTTAAATCAAAAACATCATGAAAAAGATTACATGTTTAGTATTGTGGATGTTCATAAGCATGAACATGTCCGCACAGGTGAACGGCTACATTTTTGAAAGCAGGGATGCGTTCTGCAGGTTTTCTCAGTTGAGGCTGATAAGCGACAGTTTGTTTATCCTATCCATGCCTCCCGTCAATGTAGACAGTCTGCTGGCTGAAGACGCAAAACAGACCGGCTGGGGACCCTTCCGTTTCGGCTACGCCATGGATGTGGACTATACCATAGACAACGGGAAATGGACGCAGGAAGGCGACCGCCGCATCTGGTGCCTGCGCTTTTACTCTAAAGGGGCTTATTCCATCAATTTTGGTTTCTCCGAAATGGAACTGCCGACGGATGCCGAAATGTATATCTTCAGTACGTATGGCTATGAGGTATACGGTCCGGTGACGGCATATCAAAACATACAGAAAGGGGTATTCAATACAGGCCCGACAGCGGGATGCGATGTGATGATCCAGTTGATAGAGCCTGCCGCTTCGAAAGAAACATCGAAATTGAGAATCTCACAGGTTGTTCACGGTTATAAAAACACTTATTCGAGCATTTTCACTGATCCGGACAAGGTGCCGGCCTCTACTCCATGCGTAAGCGCAGACTCGTATATTGACACGTCTAACGCCGTAGCGGGCAGAAGCAGTTGCCGGGTTTTTTCGGGAACAGGCAAACAGGTAATCGTTACCTTTACGCATGGCGCAGGCACTGCGCCCCGACCCGTTGCCTGGTCGCTGCATACGGTGTCGGGCGCACTGGCGGCAACCGGACGGATCGACGCGCAGGGCGGCACGCTGAACTTCGGCAAACTGCCGGACGGCGTGTATGTGCTGACACTTGATACGGAATCGGGAACGCCTGAATCGCATAAGATCGTGCTGAAATAGGTGAAAGTTGAGAGTGTGTGCGGTAACAAAGAGACGACCCCGGCAACGCCGGGGTCGTCTCTTTTGCAGGGTAATGTTAAAAAAACACTATCTTTGGGACGTCAAAACATGATTAATACACTATAATATGATACGAATGAGAATATTTATGACGGCGCTCCTTGGCTGTTTGCTGCTGTCGTGCGGACGGAAAACAGCGGAAACGGGAAACGCCATTCAGTCTTATCCTGCTGTCCGTGTGAGTGTGCAGCGTGTCACACTTGAATCTTCCTATCCCGTTACGCTCAAAGGAAAGGAAGATATTGAAATCCGCCCGAGGATAGATGGTTTTATCGAAGATATCTATGTGGATGAAGGTTCCGCGGTCGCGGCCGGGCAGACGCTGTTCAAAATCAATTCGCCCCAGGCCGAACAGGCGCTGGAGATTGCCAAAGCGGGCGTCACCGTCGCCGAAGCTCAACTGAACACCGCTTTGCTCAATTTCAGAAGGATGCTGCCCCTGGCGGAGAAAAACATCATCAGCAACGTGCAACTGGAAACCTACCAGTATGCCTACAACGCGGCCAAGGCGGCCAAGGCTCAGGCCGATGCTACGCTGAAAAATGCCGAGGCCACCCTGGGATGGACGCAGGTGACCAGTCCGGTGACCGGTGTGACCGGCGAGATTCCCTACCGGCGCGGCAGCCTGGTGAACAGTCAGCATGTGCTGACTACCGTGGCCAATACCAGCCGGATATTTGCCTATTTCTCGCTGAATGAAAAGGCGCTGACGGCCTTTCTGAATGATCTGGAAGGAGAAACGCAGGCCGAAAAAATCCGGAACGCTCCCGACATCACCCTCACCCTGGCCGACGGCAGCGTATATCCGGAAAAAGGACGGATTGAAACCATTACCGGCATGCTGAACATCACCACCGGATCGGCCGGTTTCAGGGTGGAGTTCCCCAACCCGCAGGGACTCCTGAGAAGCGGTACAAGCGGACGCATCACCATCCCGCGACTGCTGGACAGCGCCCTGCTGATACCTCAGAAGGCTACCTTTGCCCAGCAGGACAAAATACTGGTGTATAAAGTGGAGGGCGATTCGGTGGTGCAAAAGGTAATCTCCGTGCTGCCCACTCCCGACAGCAAGAGCTACGTGGTAACGGGCGGGCTGAACGAAGGAGACCGGATCGTGACCGACGGCATCGCCACCCTGAGCCAAGGAAAGAAAATAGCCGTCGAAGAGTGAGCGCGGCAGATACGAAGGAACGAATTTTAATCAAGTAATGAAATCATGCTGAAAACATTCATAGAAAGACCGGTGCTGTCTACCGTTATTTCCATCCTCATCGTCGTGCTGGGAATCATCGGCATCACGCTGCTGCCGGTAGAACAGTATCCCAATATCGCTCCGCCCACCGTGCAGGTGTCGGCCTCCTATCCGGGAGCGAATGCCGACGTGGTGATGAACAGCGTAGTCATCCCGCTGGAAGAACAGATCAACGGAGTGGAGGGGATGACGTACATGACCTCGTCGGCCTCCAATACCGGAATGGCCAATGTGACCGTTTATTTTGAGCAGGGCGTCAACCCCGATATCGCCGCCGTCAACGTGCAGAACCTGGTGGCGCGCGCCACGCCCCTCCTCCCGCAGGAAGTGGTGCAAATCGGCGTGACGGTGCGCAAGCAGCAGAGCAGTACGATCCTGATGATTTCCATCTCGTCCGACAATCCGGACTACGACCGTACCTTTATCCAGAATTATGCCAACATCAACGTCCTGCCCCAAATCAAGCGCGTAAAGGGAGTGGGCGACGCCAACGTATTCGGCGCACGGGACTATTCGATGCGCATCTGGCTGAAGCCCGACGTGATGGCGGTCTATAAAATCAGTCCGCCCGAAGTGATTGCCGCCCTGCAGGAACAGAACATCGAAGCGGCGCCCGGCGAACTGGGACGGAATGCAGACCAGACCTTTCAGTATACCTTAAAGTATACCGGACGCCTGAAATCGGCCGAAGAATTTGAAAACATCATCGTCCGCTCGCAGGAAGGACAACTGCTGCGGGTGAAAGACGTGGCCGACGTGGAGCTGGGATCGCTGAACTATACGGTGCAGTCCAACCTTGGCGGCAAGGAATCGGTAGCCATCGGCATCAACCAGACGGCCGGCTCGAACGCACAGGAAGTGATAGAGCGCATCAAGACGGAGCTGAAGCAGGCGGAAGCCCTCTTCCCTCCGGGGCTGAAGATCCACTACGTAATGGATGCGAACGAATTTCTGGGCGCTTCCATCGAAAAAGTCATCACCACCCTGCTGGAAGCCTTCCTGCTGGTGTTTCTCGTGGTGCTGGTCTTCCTGCAGGATTTCCGTTCCACCCTTATTCCGGCCATTGCCGTGCCGGTGGCCATTATCGGGACGTTTTTCTTCCTCAAGCTGTTCGGCTTTTCCATCAACCTGCTCACCCTGTTCGCCCTGCTGCTGGCCATCGGAATTGTGGTGGACGACGCCATTGTGGTGGTCGAAGCCGTACATGCCCAACTGGACGCCGGGATAAGAGACGCCAGGGAAGCCACGCTGAAGGCGATGCGCGAAATTGCTCCCGCCATTGTGTCCATCACGCTGGTGATGGCGGCGGTGTTTATCCCGGTAAGTTTCATCGGCGGCACCTCCGGCGTATTCTATACGCAGTTCGGGCTGACGCTGGCCATTTCCATCGTCATATCGGCCGTCAACGCACTGACGCTAAGCCCGGCGCTCTGCGCACTGTTCCTCAAGTCACACCGGAGCGGCGCCGTGCGGAAGCAGAACCTGCTTGCCCGTTTCTATGCGCTGTTCAATACGCTCTTCCGCGCAGGCACACGGCAATACGAAGCCTCCCTGCATTTCCTCGGACGGAAAGGGCACCGCTGGATTACCGTGGCCATCATCGCCACGACCACGGCGCTGCTCTTTTTCCTGATGCGCATCATCCCTTCGGGCTTCGTGCCGCAGGAAGACAGCGGAGGCGTGATGGGACTGATTACGATGCCTCCCGGCACCTCGCTGGAGCGGACAGATTCGCTGGTGCAGGAAGTGGTGAAGATAGCCGAAGGCATCGAACACGTGGCCTTTGTGCAGAACATCACCGGCGTAAACTTCCAGAGCGGCATCGGAAGCTCGTATGCTACGGTGATGATCAAGATGGAACCCTGGAACAGGCGGAACATCACAACCCCCGAAGTGGTAGCCCTCATGCAGCAGAAAACAAAGCACATGCACGCCACCTTTATCTTCACCGGCACGCCCACCCTGCAGGGATTCGGACTGAGCAGCGGCGTGGAAATGCAGATGCAGGACCGTAGCGGGGGAGACGTAAACCGCTTCTTCGACGTCACTAACCGTTTCCTCGAAGCCATGCGCAAGCGCCCCGAAGTGATGATGGCGCGTACCACCTTCGACCCCAATTTCCCGCAAAAGCTACTGGAAGCCAATATTCCCAAAATAAAAGATGCCGGACTGACGCTCGGCCAGGTGATGGCTACCCTGCAGGCCTACGTGGGCAGCATGTATATTTCCAACTTCAATATCTACGGAAAGCAGTTCCGCGTCATGCTGCAGGCAGCGCCCGAATACCGGGCTAAACCGGACAACCTGGACGGCTACTACATCCGGACGGCCTCCGGCGAGATGGCGCCCGTTACGGAATTTCTCACCATCACCGACGTGACCGGCCCGCAGATGCTCAACCGTTTCAACATGTACGCTTCGATGAACGTCATGATCATCCCGAACCAGCTCGCAGGATATGCCACCGGCGACGTACTGAAAGCCGTCGAAGAAGAGGCCGCCCGCACCCTCCCCGTCGGCTACGGATACGACTTCTCCGGCATGACGCGCGAAGAAGTGAAGAGCGGCAGCCAGACCTACCTGATCTTTGCCCTCTGTCTCGTCTTTGTCTACCTGCTGCTCTGCGCCCTGTACGAAAGCTACATCCTTCCGCTGGCCGTTATCCTGTCGCTGCCGATAGGGCTGTCGGGGGTATTTGTCTTTATCTACCTCGGACTGATGAGCGGCACGGGCATCGTCAATAATATATACGTACAGATTTCGCTCATCATGCTGATAGGACTGCTGGCCAAGAACGCCATCCTGATTGTGGAATACGCCATCCAGCGGAGGCAGCAGGGAATGGGCATCATCGAGGCGGCCGTAAAGGGAGCCGTAGCCCGGCTCCGCCCGATCCTGATGACCTCGTTTGCCTTCATCTTCGGACTCCTGCCTCTAGCCCTGGCCACCGGAGCGGGCGCCATCGGCAACCGCTCTATCGGCATCAGCGCCATCGGAGGAATGCTTGTCGGAACGATGCTCGGCGTACTGGTGATTCCCTCGCTCTACATTATTTTCCAGAACCTTCAGGATATGTTCAGCCGTTCGGGGCTTGTCAATACAAACGATGAAGTGATCAAAAGAAAAAAATAAACCAGCCATGCACATCAAATTCATACCCCATTATGTTTTCGTACCGGCGATCGTCTTTCTCTTCGCCCTGTTTGCTTCCTGCCGTACCCTCAACCGCTATCAGTCGCCCGAAACAGACCTCGACGCCCTGTACCGCGACGGCAGCCCGGACGATACCTCCACCATCGCCCGGATCCCCTGGAACCGCTACTTTGCCGATACCTGCCTGCACGCGCTGATAGCGGAAGGACTGGAGCACAACCTCGACCTGCGCATCGCCTATATGCGCATCCTGCAGGCCGAAGCCGCCCTGACCGTAGCCAAATCGGCCTATTTCCCCACCGCCTCCCTGGCAGGGCAGATGACGCACAGCGAACCGGAAACGAGCGGCAACAATCGCTTCGCTCTGAGCGTCGCCGTGCAGTGGGAAGCCGACATCCGCGGAAAGCTGAACCGCCAGTCGCGCGCACGCTATGCACAGTTCCTGCAGTCGCACGCCTACCGCAATCTGATAGAAACCTCCCTGGTATCCAATATCGCCACCTCCTATTATACGCTGATGGCGCTCGACGAACAGCTCCGGATCACCCGCGAAACCGTCCGCCTGCTGGAAGAAAGCGCCTCCACCATGGAGTCGCTCATGCAGGCCGGCCTGCTGAACGGCGCAGCCGTAGAACAAAGTAAGGCGCTGCTCTACAGTACGCAAATCAGCCTGCCCGAACTGGAAAACCGCATCCGCCGGATGGAAAACGCCCTGAGCCTGCTCACCGCACGGCCGCCCGGCCCCATCGACCGGCAGAACATCCGGATACAGAACCTTCCCGAACGGCTGAAATACGGCGTCCCGGCACAGCTCCTCTCTCACCGCCCCGATGTAAAGCAGGCCGAGCTGGCATTCCGCGCCGCCTTCGAGATGAAGAATGCCGCACAGGCGGCGTTCTATCCCTCCCTCACGCTATCGGGCACGCTGGCAAGCGTCCTCCGTCCGGAAGACATCCTGCTGAACCTGGTGGGCCAGGCCGTGCAACCCCTCTTTGCCGGAAACCAACTTCGCGGACAGCTCAAGACGGCAAAAGCCCAGCAGGAAGAAGCCCTGCTGAACTTCAGAAAAGCCCTGCTCACCGCCGGACAGGAAGTGTCGGACATCCTCTATGCCTTCGAATCGTCGAACCGCAAGAACGAACTCCGCAAAAAGCAGATAGAAACACTGAACACCGCCGTACTCTTCACCGGAGAACTCCTCAAAGCCGGCGAAGCCAATTACACCGAAGTCCTGACAGCCCAGCAAAACCTGCTGCAAGCCCAACTGGCACAAGTGAGCGACAAGCTCGAACAGATTCAGGCCGTGGTAAACCTCTACCGCGCCCTGGGCGGCGGATCCGAAGCCTTCGGAAAAGAATAAGCATGAAACAGATTATCCTGATAACCGGAGGCGCCCGATCCGGAAAAAGCGCCTATGCGGAGAAACTGGCGCTGAGCCTTTCTCCGCATCCGGTATACCTGGCCACCGCCCGGATATGGGACGAGGAATTCAAACAGCGGGTACAGCGCCACCGTTCCATGCGGGGCCCGGAATGGACTACCATAGAAGAAGACCGGGAACTGAGCCGGCACACCCTGACCGGACGGGTAGCGGTAATAGACTGCGTCACCCTGTGGAACACCAATTTCTTCTACGACCTCCAGGCCGATATCGACCTCGCCCTGGAAGCCCTTCAGTCGGAGTTCGACGCCTTCACCGCACAGGAAGCCACATTTATCTTTGTAACCAACGAAACAGGCATGGGAGGCATATCGGAAAACGCCCTTCAGCGTCGCTTCACCGATCTGCAGGGATGGTTCAACCAATACATAGCCCGTCGCGCCGACCAGGTCTACCTGATGGTTTCCGGCATTCCCCTGCAAATCAAATAAACCCGTCCTCCAGAGAAAAAACGGAGAATTTCCTGCGCTGAAAAACATTTCGGCAAGAGTCTTCCGGCTGTTCCCGGCAAAGGAGCAGGACGAACCAGTCTAAAACATCCCCCCACTCTCAGCCGTCCGTTCCCTACGATGACAGGCGCTCCATATTTTTTTGCAGATCGTTCGCCCGCGATCGTGGGCGACCCATTGCCATTTGTAAATTGTCTCCCCACGATCGTGGGCGACCCATTGTCATTTGTAAATCGTTCGCCCACGATCGAAAGTGACCCATATTTTTTTGTAGATCGTTCGCCCACGATCGAAAGTGGCCAATATCTTTTTGTAGATCGTTCGCCCATGATCGAAAGTGGCCAATATCTTTTTGTAGATCATTCGCCCACGATCGAAAGTGACCCATATTTTTTTGTAGATCATTCACCCACGATCGAAAGTGACCCATATTTTTTTGTAGATCGTTCGCCCACGATCGAAAGTAATCAATATTTTTTTGTAGATCGTTCGCCCACGATCGTAGGCGAACGATATTTTTTTGCAGATCGCCTCCCCCACAATCGCGGGTATCTCTCTGTTTCCTATCCTTTTACTGCCGGCTCCGAAAAAAAAGAAGAGGCGAACCCTTTCGGATTCGCCTCTTCCTTAATTCAGACGGGAATGTCTGCGGCGCTTACTACACTAACCTTCCACCGGCAGATCACTCTCATCGTCATCGTCCGTTTCCGTTTCCGGATCATTTTCCTTTCTTCCGATGCGTGCAGCCAGCATATTGTGATACCGTTTCAGCACCACGTTCCAGGCCACCACAAAGTTGTAGGCGATATTCCCCCGCTGCTCCTGCGGCACGCTGTCTTCGTATGGACCGGTTTTCAGGTCATCCGGACTGATTTCCACATCGCCTCCCAGTCCCGCCACAACGAGTTTGGTATAGATTGCCTCAACCATGCTCCGGTACAAAGCATCCACCTGGGGACGGATATTGCTGAGATGCTCGGTAGGTTTCTCCGTATATTCCTTGTCGCGTGCAGAGCGGCACTCCACGAACTTCTGTTCGGCGGCGCTCAGGTTGGTCACCCACTTACCGAGTCCCAGCAAGGTAACGTCGGCAGCATATTTGCCCTGCAAGTCTTGCAAGAGATTGAGCAAGGCAAAAGATCCTTCGGCATAGCTGCCGTTCAGCACCGTCTTCCGGTAGTTGTCGAGCAACACATACAGATGGTCAGCCGCCGACTTGTCGGCTCCGGTCGACGCTTTCCGTAAGCCCTTCACCATATCGCTCAGTCCCCGAAAGACCGCATTACGTGCCTTATAGGCCTCTTCCAGCTCATCCGTATGCGTACTTTTACGCACTATTTCCAGCAACTGGTCGGCCTTGTCGTGCAAAGGCTCCATCAATGTAAGCAAATCGGCAATACCGAGCGCAGCCGCTCCGTACACCGGCGCCAGTCCCCTCAGTTCGGCATATACACCGTACCATTCTTCATTGCGCAAGCGCCTCATGTTTAATTTCAGTATTCTCATAAGCCATTATCATTCATTAAAAAATAAAAGTGATGTCGGCAAAATTACGATAATAGTAAATACCTCCAAGAGTTTCAGAAAAAAATATTTCGTATTTTTTTCTGTTTTTTTCGACTTAATCATTATTTACTTAACCGCGCACTGCACTACGCCTGTATGGGGTTATCAACAGAACCTCAGTGGCCTGTGGGGAAAGATGGATGATTGGTATGTGGAGAATGTACTTTCGAAAAAGAATCAGAGGAAGGAATATATTTCTCAATAATAACAGTCAAAAAAATACGGAAGTCTTTTTAAATACATAAATCTTTTCATATTTTCGTTCCCTGAATTCTAAAACAGATAATGTGATGTGAAATGAAATATAACGGGAATTGATTTTCTCATTTTAAGACATATAAATAGCGTTGCTATTATTCTTGAGCCTCATTTTCCACAAATAAGGTCTTTTCAGACCACTTCAAGAATAAGTTGGCCTACGCCGTGTATTCGGCGTGGAGCAGCTTATCGGAAGTGGTGGGCGTGGAAACCTGAGGTTCAGATAAGGTTGTTCCACGCTATTTTTATATCCTGACGGGAAGTGATATCCTGACAACAACTAACTATAAATTTAAAGTCTGTATTAAGGATCGGACGTAAAACAAACAAAGTCATGTCAACAGATCTAATGATCATCATCATAGCAGTAATCGTATTATTGGCGCTGCTATTCTTTTTTTTCCAAAGCCGGTATTCCAGGGATAAACAGGCAAAACCCGTTTCGGTTTTGCCGGACAGGACACCTGCAAAAAGAGGTTATCCTGTTGAGCGGGTACACGAATATCTCCGCAGAGATTATGAAAAGGTGGGTTATGAGGATGCTATAGCCAATCAGGATACTGCGTATAAAGAACAGCGATTAAAGGAAATTAAAAGTGGTGGAACCCAATTGTGCGAGGAGATAATATTGAAATACAACGAAGATATTGAATATCTTAACGTGAGAATCGAGATTTACAAACGGGATGGCTTACAGGATTCGGAAAAAGAATACACAGCCAAGAAAACTGTCTATCTTCAACATATAGAGAGAATCCGGAACATACAGGAGAATCTGGAAAAGGGGGAAGAAACGATATTCGATTCCTATAATAGAGGGTTTGCCAAAGGGCAAAGGGCAAAGGGCATGGAGTTGCTGAACAAATACGGAAGTAATTAAAAAAAGAAGTTATCATGAATACCCTAGTAAAAATAGAATGCGGCATAGCAGGCTGGAATCCTGAAATACTAAAGAACTGCAAACAGGCCAGCTACGCCATGCTGAACCGATATATGGCGGCGATCATTATTCTGTCAATTATATGGGGCGTGATTGGCTGGTGCTTTGCCGATAATTATCTGGAGATGGAATCATGGTACAGTAAAGCCATAACGTCCGTCATTTTTATTGTAATGATTGTTTTTTTGGAAAGGTATATCATATTGACACACGGCAAACTGGTAGGAATAAAAATATTCAGAACAACGTTGGCCATCCTTATGGCTGTGCTCGGTTCAACTGTTTTTGATCAGATCGTATTCAAGAACGACGTATCAATCAGAATGAAAGATGTCCGTACTGCACAAATAAATGCGGAAATTCCTAAACGCACATCGCTAATAGACGGTGAAATACAGAGAATCTCACACATTATAGATTCTATCGGCAGTATAAATCAAGGATTATACGATGAGATTATTCGGAAACCAACCATTAGCGTAGCGGAGATAAGTACAACGACAAGGCAGGTCGGAAAAGATGAATCCGGAGCACCGCTTACCGAAAGAGACCGGACAGTGACCCAAAAACACGTTCCCAATCCCCAAATAGAGCAAGCTGAAAGGAATGAAGAACTCCTCAAAGAGTATCGAATACGGGAGAAGGAACTTCAAAACAGAAAACTAAACATAGCCACTGAAGTGCGGGAAGAATACGAGAAAGCCGGAACCGGATTTTTAGAAGAACTTGCCGCTTTGTATTCTCTTCTCGGAGAAAACTGGATTGTGCGTGTTTTTTATATTTTTCTGTTTTTGTTCCTGACAAGCCTGGAATTGCTGGTCATCACAACGAAAGGAAATAGATGCGATTATGAAATGTACCTCGAATTTCAACTGAAACAAAAGGAAAAAGAATTTAAACAGTTGGATAATCAGCAACCGTGAAATACGGCCTGTCATAAGTGTCTTTTAAACCCGCAGGGGGGAAATTCGGATTGCCCCCTGCACGGAACACCGGAGATATTCGCTACCTTTGGAGCCTGCGAATACTAATTTAAAATGATTGTACCATGAAGAAGTTTGTCTGTATACTGTGTGCCCCCCTGTTTCTGTTTTGTGGGTGTACGAATGATTCGTTATCGAATCCTGAGATAAAGAGCGGCCCGTGCCTGCCGGAGGTGGAAGATGCCTACGTCTATCCGCAGGATGTGCTGAAGGGTGAATCGCATGAGGAAGTCCTGGCAGCCTGTCAACTGCCGGACGATGTGCTGGAACGTATCTCTACTGCCGGTCTGATCCGGAGCTTGCTGGATTTTCCGCTCCTGGCTTCCGGTTATTTTGCATCGAGCAACAGTTCGCCGATTGGAACGTTCAACAGTATTTTTGCCTTGCACAACAGTGTGCCGGAACTGGAGCAGCGCCGGGACGCCGCCGGGGTGCTGCTGCAGTATTATCAGTCCGTCGGCTTCGGGTGCTTCGAAACGTTCCGGACATCTTCTCCGGAAGAAAATATAGCAAAGAAATGGGATGCGACGGCGCAGATCATTGCGCTTCATGTACTGTTTACGCGCGAGAAAATTCTGAGCCGGTACGACAGCCATACGAAACGGCAACTGGTGGCGCTGCTGCTGCAAAACCTCCGGCAACTGGAGGCTTTGGACATGCGGCTGGGTATTCTTGAAGTAATGGCCTGGATTATGTACGACGACCGCTACGCTCCGGCAGTCGCTCATTTCGGTCCCTCGTTAAACAAAGACTGGCTGACGTTGACGAGCGAAGGAATCCCTTTCCTGCTCTCGTTTGCAGAAAGCTATGCGAACGGGAAGATCTAAACCGGATGTAAACTTGTCCATACGTTGGCAATGTGGAAAAGGAGGAAGAACGCCGTATTTACGGCAAGCGGAACATTGCGCTTCCATATCCCCAGCGACATATAATATAAAGGTGGCATGGCTACAAGGCACGTCAGTATCAGGGCGACGCTCTGACTGCCGCAAAAGTAAAAGCACCATCCCGCAAAATAACAGGCAAGAAAAAAGAGGGAAAGATAGAAAAACGTACTCCTGCGCCACGTTCGCCGCGATGCGCGGGAGTCGCTGTCTCTTACAAGCAGTATGAGCAGCAGAACGGTCAGCAGGCCGAACAGTTTTTCCGGTATTTCGAGCAGCGGGCTGTACGTCTGCATTTCCATCAGCGGATTGGCCGGCATCGAAACAAAAGGCATCACGGCGTAGGGGAGTTCCTGAATCAGGAAGAACAGAATACCGGGATACCATATTCCGACGCAGTAATCCCTGTATATTCCAAACCATTTAATCTGTTTCATATTCTTTTGGATTCGGTTGCAAAGTTATCCGAAATATCCCGGCCGGCATTTGCTTGTATGGCGATTTAATCTACCTTTGTGATGTTTAAAATAGATTAAACAATATTTCAAATAAGTAAAACTTAAACTATTTATCTTATGTGGTTACTTAATTCTTCTATCGGGAGGAAACTGATAATGAGTTTGTCGGGTATCTTCCTTATTTTATTCCTGCTGTTCCATGCCACGATGAACGTGGTGGCGGTGTTTTCGGGAGAGGCCTACAATGCCATCTGCGCCTTCCTGGGGGCCAACTGGTATGCCGTAGCCGGCACACTGGCGCTGGCCGCCGGATTCCTGATTCACATCGGCTACTCCATCTGGCTCACGTGGCAGAATCGCAAAGCGAGGGGGAGCGACCGGTACGCCGTGAACGTGCGACCCCGGAATGTGGAATGGGCTTCGCAGAACATGTTCGTGCTGGGGCTTGTCGTAGTATGTTTCCTGGGACTGCATTTCGCGCAGTTCTGGTACAAAATGATGTTTGCCGAACTGACAGGGCATCACGAGGTGATGCTGGGCGGCGGCGCCGTCTCCCCGCAGGACGGGGCAGCCTTTATCGAATACTACTTCAGGCAGCCTATCGTCGCAGCGCTCTACCTGGTGTGGTACGTGGCATTGTGGTTCCATCTGACGCACGGCTTCTGGAGCGCCATCCAGACCATCGGCTGGAGCAACGGTATCTGGCTGAAACGCTGGCAGGCCGTATCGAACATCTTCGCCACCCTCATCTGCCTGGCGTTCGCCTTTGTGACGGTATTCTTCTATGTGAAGAGCATCCTGTAAGCAAATTTCGAGTTTATTCATCATTAATTCTTCAAAGAAATGACGCAGATTAATTCAAAAATCCCCGAAGGCCCGCTGGCCGGGAAGTGGAAAAACTATAAAGACCATCAGAAATTAGTAAACCCCGCCAACAAGCGGCGTTTAGACATCATCGTGGTAGGAACCGGATTGGCCGGAGCATCGGCTGCCGCATCACTGGCCGAGTTGGGATTCAACGTACTGAACTTCTGTATCCAGGATTCGCCCCGCAGGGCGCACTCCATCGCCGCACAGGGGGGGATCAACGCCGCCAAGAACTATCAGAACGACGGCGACTCCGTCTACCGGCTCTTCTACGACACCATCAAGGGAGGAGACTACCGCGCACGCGAAGCCAACGTCTACCGCCTGGCCGAAGTGTCCAACTCCATCATAGACCAGTGCGTGGCGCAGGGCGTTCCCTTTGCCCGCGAATACGGCGGACTGCTGGACAACCGCTCCTTTGGCGGAGCACAGGTATCGCGCACCTTCTATGCCCGCGGACAGACGGGGCAGCAGTTGCTCCTCGGCGCTTACTCGGCGCTGAGCCGGCAGATAGGCCTCGGCAAAGTAAAGATGTACAAACGCCACGAAATGGTAGACGTGGTGAAGATAGACGGACGCGCCAGAGGCATCATCGCCCGGAACCTCATAACCGGCAAGCTGGAACGCTTCGCCGCACATGCCGTGGTGGTAGCCACCGGAGGATACGTCAACACCTTCTTCCTCTCCACCAACGCCATGGGATCGAACGGATCCGCCGCCTGGCAGTGCTACCGGAAAGGCGCCTGGTTTGCCAATCCCTGCTACGTGCAGATCCATCCCACCTGCATTCCCGTACACGGCGAATTTCAGTCGAAGCTCACGCTGATGTCCGAATCCCTCCGCAACGACGGACGCATCTGGGTGCCCAAAAAGAAAGAAGACGCCGAAGCCATCCGCACCGGCAAACTGAAACCCACGCAAATCAGCGAAGAAGACCGCGATTACTACCTCGAACGCCGCTACCCCGCCTTCGGCAACCTGGTGCCGCGCGACGTGGCTTCGCGTGCCGCCAAAGAACGCTGCGACGCCGGATTCGGCGTAGGTAATACCGGACTGGCCGTATACCTCGACTTTGCCGACGCTATCCGGCGCCTGGGCAAAAAGGTAGTGGAACAGCGCTACGGGAACCTCTTCCAGATGTACGAAAAAATAGTGGACGACAATCCCTACGAAACACCCATGATGATATTCCCCGCCCTCCACTACGCCATGGGAGGACTCTGGGTGGACTACGAACTGATGACCTCCGTGCCCGGACTCTTCGCCATCGGCGAAGCCAACTTCTCCGACCACGGAGCCAACCGCCTCGGAGCCTCCGCCCTGATGCAGGGACTGGCCGACGGATACTTCGTGCTGCCCTACACCATACAGAACTACCTGGCCGACCAGATTCAGGTGCCGCGCTTCAGCACCGACCTGCCCGAATTTGCCGAAGCGGAAAAGAATATACAGGACCGCATCGACCGGCTGATGAAGATACAGGGCGCCCGCTCCGTCGACAGCCTGCACAAGGAACTGGGACACATCATGTGGGAACACATCGGCATGGCACGCAATGCCGACGGACTGAAGGAAGCCATCAAACTGCTGAAAGCGCTCAAGAAAGAATTCTGGAGCAACCTCCGCATCCCCGGAAAGGCCGACGACCTGAATATCGAACTCGAAAAAGCCCTCCGCCTGGCAGACTTCATCGAAATAGGCGAACTGATGGCGCACGACTCGCTCGACCGCGCCGAATCCTGCGGCGGACACTTCCGCGAAGAATACCGGACGCCCGAAGGCGAAGCCCTCCGCCGCGACGAACAGTTCTCCTACGTCTCATGCTGGGAATATCAGGGCGAAGACGCAGACCCCGTCATGCTGAAAGAACCCCTGGACTATGAATTTATAGTCCGTCAACAAAGAAATTATAAGAATTAATGCCATGGACAAAAATATAAATATCACACTGAAAGTATGGCGTCAGAAAGGCCCCAAAGCCAAAGGCGCTTTCGAAACATACAAACTGAACAATATCTCGCAGGGAAGTTCTTTCCTGGAAATGCTCGACGTACTGAACGAACAGTTGGTGAACGAAGGAAAAGAACCGATAGCCTTCGACCACGACTGCCGCGAAGGCATCTGCGGCATGTGCTCGCTCTACATCAACGGACATCCCCACGGACCCGACTCCGCCGTAACGACCTGCCAGCTCCACATGCGCAAGTTTGAAGACGGCGCCACCATCACCGTAGAACCCTGGCGCTCGGCCGGATTCCCCGTCATCCGCGACCTGATGGTAGACCGCTACGCCTACGACAAAATCATACAGGCCGGAGGATTCGTATCCGTCAACACCGGCGGAGTACCCGACGCCAACGCCACCCCCATCCCTAAGAAAGACGCCGACCTGGCCATGGACGCCGCCGCCTGCATCGGCTGCGGAGCCTGCGCCGCCGCCTGCAAGAACGGTTCCGCCATGCTCTTCGTATCGGCCAAGGTGAGCCAGCTTGCCCTCCTCCCGCAGGGACGCGTGGAAGCCGCACGCCGCGCCAAGGCCATGATAGCCAAAATGGACGAACTGGGATTCGGCAACTGCACCAACACCCGCGCCTGCGAAGCCGAATGTCCGAAGGAAATCTCCATCTCGAACATCGCCCGCCTCAACCGCGAGTTCATCGCCGCCAAGCTGCAGGATTAAGGGCGAAGGCATACGCCGCAACAAAAAACCTCCTCTCCCGGC
>JAISMW010000092.1 GCA_031276545.1 Tannerellaceae bacterium | reverse complement strand
ACCGGGAGTAAAATAAAATTTTTACCTCTGGTGACTATATGTACAAGGATTAAAATAATTTTTCTACCTCTGGTGACTATAGTGACTGGCTGTAAAATAAAATTTATACTACTTGTATATATAAGTATTGGCTGTAAAATAAAGTTTATACTACTTGCATATGCAAATATTGGCTGTAAAATAAAATTTTTACTCCCGGTACATATATGAACCGGGAGCATCGTCAGTCCCCCCCCCGGGTTTGACGCTTCACAGGGGATAAACAAGGGTTCTTAGGCCGAACTCACGTTAAGAAAAAGGCGAAGATACTAGTGATTATGGGGCGAACGTCTACAAAAAATATGAGTCGCCCACGATCGTGAGCGAACGTCTACAAAAAATATGGGTCGCCTACGATCGTGGGCGAACGATCTACAAAAAAATATGGAGCGCCTGTCTCCGGGGAATTTCAGAAACTGTTTCCGGAAGCGTGAAGCCTGTTATCGGGGCGGCGTATGTGAATGCAGACGGACATAGTCGGATGCTTTCTCTCCGGCAATTCTTCCAAATACGATGATGTCGGCGATGGAATTACCTCCCAGCCGGTTGCCTCCGTGTATCCCTCCGGTTACTTCTCCGGCTGCGAAGAGTCCCGGGATGATATTCCCCGAACGGTCTATCACTTCGGTCTTTGTATTAATTTTTATTCCTCCCATTGTATAATGTACGGCAGGACTTACTTCGATGGCAAAGAAGGGAGGTTTATCGATCGGGGCGGACAGGCGGCTTCTTCCAAATGCTTCGTCTTTTCGGTTTTCAGCATATGCATTGTACTGATTCAGCGTATGCACTGCTTCGGCAACCGGGATGCCTGCTTTTGCAGCTAATCCTTCGACGGTTTGGTCTTCAAGCGTATAAGCTTCCGAGACATATTGTTTTGCCAGGCTGAGTTTTTCAACGACTTTTGAGTCGAACACCAGGAAGGCCGTTCCACCTCCGTTCTCCAGGATGGCTTTGGAGACCGTATCCCGTGTGCTCAGCTCGTTGACAAACCGTTTTCCGCTGCGGTTGAGGAGGATGGCGCCGGCTCCCCTGACACCTTCGGTTATGGTTGTCTGTTTGCCGGCGACTACGGTCGGATGGGTCTGTATCTGTTCCATGTCTACTAAAGCGACCTGCAGATGTTCGGTTAGCTGGAGGATATCTCCCGTTGCTCCGGGCTGGCCGGTTGTTTTAAATCCTTTCAATGCCGGATTGTACCGGGTTATCAGATGTCTGTTTGCGCCGAATCCGCCGCCGGCAAGGATCAAAGCTTTGGCTTTGATCCGGTAGCGGCTTCCGTCCGGGCGTTCCACTTCTATTCCGCTTATTCTTCCATTTTCCGAAAGTATGCCTGTCGCCTTTGAATTAGTACGGATGTCGATCCCCCGCAGTTCGCAGTTTTTTTGCAGTATGCCGACTAAGCGTGATCCGAAAGATACTTTTGCGCTTTCTTCCTCCTTGCCGGCCGGAACCGTAGCGACTGCACGGGTCAGGCTATCGATCCAGTCGGCCGCATTAGCAGACTGTCCGGCCAGTATCCTGACTAATTCCGGGTTGTTCAGGTAATGTCCTCCAGCCATGGTTCGCCTGAAAAAAGCCTCTTCGCTTTCTTCCGCGCTCATGCCGTTTCCCGTTCTGGCAGAACTCATTCCGTTGGCGAAACGGGTGTTGCCTCCAATGGTGGCGTTTTTTTCCACTATAACGACTTTGCTGCCCTTGTCTGCTGCAGCAATGGCGGCAGAAAGTCCGGCTCCCCCCGAACCGATGATCAGAATGTCGGCATGTGTTTCTTCGGCAGAAGGGATGCCGGCAGCAAATCCGGCAGCCTCCTTCGTGCCGGCTTCTGCTATTTCTTTTATCCCGAAACATTCCAGTATCCCGCTTGCCAGTATGAAAAGCAGGATACCGGCAGTTGCCATTTTGTTGGATCTATTCATTCTGTTGGATCTATTCATTCTGTTTGGATCTATTCATTTTTCTGTATCCTGTCAATAGTAAGTTTTTCGCCTTCGGATTTGGCCAGCATGACAGCTACGCAGGTATCTCCGTAAACATTGACCGCTGTCCGCATCATATCGAGGATTCTGTCGACGCCAATTACCAGTCCGATACCTTCCAGCGGGAGATTGACGGCATTCAGTATCAGAGCCATCATCACCAGCGCCGCCATAGGTATTCCGGCAGCTCCTATGGCGCAGAGAAGAGAGGTGAAAACAATCAGTACCTGCTGTGCGAGACTGAGGTCGATACCGTAGGCCTGCGCGATGAAGATGACCGCTACACATTCGAGCAGCGCCGTCCCGTTCATATTAATGGCAGAGCCTAAGGGTACCACAAAGTTGGTGATTTTAGAAGATACGCCATCTTTCTGTTCAACGGCATAGAGCGCTACCGGCAGCGTTGCGCCGGAAGAGGCGGTAGAGAAAGCCGTGAGCAGGGGGGTTGACATATTTTTCAGATGCTTCCATGCATTGACGCGGAAGCCCAGTTTTAATATCAGCGGAAGCCATATAAATGTATGAATGGCCAGACCGGCGGCAACAGTCAGGGCATACAGCAGGATAGTCCGGATCAGCGCCATGAAGTCGGGCGTAGCGCCAAACTGCTTCACGACGATGGCAAAAATACCGACAGGAGAGCAGAGGATAATGATCCGGGTGATTCGCAGCGTTAAGTCCAGACCACCTTTGAAGAAGCCCGTCAGCGCTTTTTTCCCGTCCGCCGGTATTTCGGAAACGTTCAGCCCGGCCAGAAAAGCGATCAGGATGACCGGGACGGTGTTGTTTTGTGTAAAAGCATAAAAAATATTTTTGGGAATAAAATTCACAATCATATTTTCCGCCGACAAGCTTCCCGGATCGTAAGGGATGGCAGCAGTTCCCGCTGCCTGGACATTGCTGCCGGGTTCAATGATGTTGACTAAAAACAGTCCCGTGAGAGTGGCAATCAGCATGGTTGCTATATAGTAGAACATCGTTTTGGCGCTCAGCCTTTTCAATCCGGCTCCGGCGTCGCGGATACCGGAAATACTGTTTACAATGGAGAAGAACACAATGGGTACAACCAACATGCTCAAAGCATTCATAAACAGGTCTCCTATCCAGGAGACATAAGGCGTTATTTCCGGAAATCCAATGCCGGCCGCAAGGCCGAGAATAAGTGCCAGGAGTATTTGCCAGTGGAGTTTCACTTAAAGGCTGCTTATATTTTCAAAATATTTGTATGCGCTTCCCGTATTGAGCAATAAAACGGTTTCACCCTCTTTTATCCAGCCCGACCGGCTCAGTATTTTGCAGGCGTGCCAGAGGGCTGCACCTTCGGGTGCGGGCAGTAAGCCCTCAAGAGCTGCCAGTTCATGGAGGGCTGCTACGATATCCGCATCGCTGACACTTGCGGCATTCCCCCGGCTTTCTCTCAGTACCTGCAGGATGACCCTGTCTGCATAAGGTTTGGGAACCCGGAGTCCGTTGGCAATCGTAAAACCGCTGTCTTTATAGGCCGACCGGCTTTCGTTCCGGTGAAAGGCGGTGTAAATCCCGTTGCAGCTATCGCTTTGTACGGCAACCATGCGCGGGCGTTTCTTTCCAATCCATCCCAGTTGCTCCAGTTCGCTGAAGGCTTTCCAGATACCGATAATCCCTGTACCCCCTCCCGTGGGGTACAGGAGGACGTCGGGGACAGTCCATCCCAACTGTTCGGCAATTTCATAACCCATCGTCTTTTTTCCTTCGAGCCTGAAAGGTTCTTTCAGGGTAGAGACGTCGAACCATCCGTTTTCTTCCGCCAGGGCGTGGGCAATCTTTCCGCAATCGCTTATATTCCCTTTCACTTCGGTAACATCGGCGCCCAGCAGACGGGCTTCGATCTTGAAAGCCAAAGGCGTGAGTTCAGGCATAAAGATATGCGCCTTAAGTCCGCCCCGTGCAGCATAAGCGGCTAAAGCACCGCCGGCATTGCCGGCGGTGGGGATTACCAGTTTTTCTATTCCGAGTTCCTTCGCTTTCGATACCGCGACGCTTAATCCTCTGGCCTTAAACGACGCCGTCGGATTGCCGGATTCGTCCTTGAGCAATATGCTGATTCCGGGCGTTAGCTTCTCCAGGTGGGGCAGAGACAGGATGGGCGTAAACCCTTCGCCCAGGCTAACGATATTCTGCCCGTCGAGAACAGGTAAAAACTCTTTATAACGCCAAAGTGAAGACGGACGAAGCTTCAGCTCCTCCCTGGTCAGCGTATTGGACGCAAAATCATATTGAGCGCTCAAAATGGACTGACAGTCTTCCGTTTCACAGACAGAATGAATCTGCTCCCTTTTGAATGTCCGTCCACATTTCACGCACTCCAGATGAGTAAAGAGGCTATGCGTTTCTTTTGACATCTGCTTCTATTTTACTGATTTTACGCTTGTTGCTCCCGCGTAGTAAATACTGTTGAACAGCAACTTGAAGGAAGCGTGCGGCTGTGCCCGGAATGTGATTTCGGGGCCGAAAAGAAAGACTTTCCCTTTGCCTACCGGGGCTTCCACCACGGCTGCACTGCCGCTGAGGTAATGCTGTCCCCATGCCCAGCCGCTGCGCAGAGGTTCCGTATGGGGAAACCACGCGACGGCTTTTGCTCCTTTAAGATGCGCATCCGGCAGCAGGCGGAATACGGGTTTGTTCCGGTACAGGATATCCAGGTCTTCCGCAACCCCGTAGGCAACAGGCGTTGTGTTATCCACTTTCACCCGCAGCACGGAGCCGGGGATATAGAATTTGGCAGGAGAAAACTTCCTGATGCTGTCGTTCGGAGTGATTTCCGCCAGGGCGTCTGCAACCGGCAAATCGAAATGATAGGCCAACCCCGTAGAACTGCCGATCGTAATCAGTGTGCCTCCTTCTTCGACAAACTTGCGCAACTGTGGGACAGTTTTGTCCACGGTGATATTTCCAACACGGTTTTTATATTCATCCGGCACACTGTCGCGAACCGGGGTATTGCCGCGGAACGTTTGCGGGAAAGCCCCGTCCGGGAGAATCAGCACGTCATATTTTTTCTTCAGATTGCCGGCATCCAGATCAGGGGCATAGACCACATCAAACGGAAACGGGAAAGATTGTTCAAATAACCAGCGAATCCATCCGGAATCCATTGATCCGCCATACCGATCCCACAAGGCCACACGGACAGGGCGCAGCTTCAGCGCCTCTCCCCGGGGAGGAGCGGAAATGGCGTCGAAACTTAGTCCGGCTTCTTTTGCCAGTGTCTGCAGCAAAGCGGCTGTTGAAGATTTTTTCGGTATAAAAATCGTGCCTTCCGGATATATTTTACCATTGGCGGTAAGCGGAGCGGTCAGCCAGTAGACCCCTTCGCCTGCTTTGAGCAGCCGCGTTGTGCCGGTAAATGAATCATTGACTTTATGACTGAGCAGAAAGCCGGCGGCATTGGAAGCCGGGTCTACTTTGCCGGCAGGAGGACTGATCAAGCCCTGTATTTTTTCAAAAGTACCGTCGAACTCATCCAGGATGCGGTCGAACTCCACCCCCATCTGAAACGCCAGCGTATATCCGGCTACATCGTAAGGAGGCTTTGGAGGTCCTCCCGGATACTGAAAATCGTTCGGATGATCCTGAGGTTCGAACATGTCGCGCAGATGCGGGCGGAATGCCTGTGCAGCTTTGACTACGTAAGAGCCTTCGGGATATGTTTTTCCCGCAACTGCAAATGGTTTCGGGGCACGGTGAATGTCTACTCCGGCCTTCAGCAGGGCATTGACAAATTTGGTGGCAGTCAGGAAATCCGGTTGATCCGAGGGAATGATATACGCTCTCGGGTCGCGGTTTTCGGGTGTCCGCAGTTTTTCCCAAAATTCATAAGGAATCCCCCGGCTGAAATAATCGGGAGGAATACTGCTGACGCTGCTCTGTCGCCGTTCGTCGGAAGAAGCTTCCTGATTCTTATCGCTCCTGCGCTGTTCTGCCTGGAACGCTGCATAATCCGCTTCCAGTTTCGTTACCCACCTGGGTGTCAATGTCCAGTAGTCCCGGCTGCCGCGCTCAATGGAGTTTTTCCCCATCCGGTAGATACGGTAAAGAAAATCTTCGCGCAACTTGGCGGCAAGGTCCAGAATCGCCCGCCCGCCGGTGATAATATAGTCTATACTCTGACGAAGGTGCCATTCCTGCCGTGGTCCAATCGGTAAAGGCTGGTCTCCGCCGGGAAGCAGCTTCGAAGGCAGTAAGGGGATATTGACAGGAGTCGGACTGCCGATGATTTCTGACAGAAGACCTATCTGGTTGTGAAAGCCTACGGTTGTCCGGTCTCCTCCATTGAACCAGGTAGAATAGGAAGCTGCGTTCCTCATCACTGCTCCCGGTTTCCCCTCGGCAAGAAAGCGGTTATGAACCGCGGAACCGACCAGATCAATACCTATGAAAACCAGCGGGTCGTGATTATAATTGAAAGGGTCGCGAAAAGGAGACATAAACAGCACCGTCCCCGCCGGTCCACTCTGGTGCTGGTTCCACATGATCTGAGGAATCCATTCGATATACATCAGCCGGTTGATGATTTCCGTTTCAGCCAAGTTGGCAATATAAGAATCCCGGTTATTGTCGTGTCCTGCGTATTCCTGATACAGACGTGGAATTGCCATATTGCGTTTTTTCGGATCGCTTTCTTTCATGTACCAGTCCGCCACCAGATCCATACCGTCCGGATTGGCGGGCACCAGCAGGAGAATGACGTTATCAAGAATCCTCAGCGTCTCAGGGTCATCCTTGCTGACCAAGTCGTAGGCTTCGGTGAAAAGCGCTTGCGAGTTTACTGTTTCGGTAGCGTGCAAGCCTCCGTCGAACCAGACTACGGCTTTTCCTTCGGAGGCCAGTTCGCGTGCCTGTTCGTCGGTCAGTCCTTCCGCCTTGGCGAGGCGTACAGAAATTTCCTGATATCGTTTCAGATTTTTATGATTTTCCGGCGAGGTGATGATCGCCATTTTCATGACACGCCCTTCCTGTGTGATACCAACATCAACAATTTTTATGCGGTCTGATTTTTTCGCCAACTCATTCCAATAGTCAATAAGCTGGGTGTAATTGGCGAGAAAATAATCATCTCCCACTGTGTACTGGCCGAATTTCGGTTCCGGAATATTCCCGTCGGCATACATGACGCTTCCTTCAGCGAGCAGGAGAACCACCAGGAACGCCTGCATGAATCGTTTGAAAATGTTCTGTCTCATTTGATACGAATACTTTATTGGTTGTTATACTTTCTTTATACGATATGTTTGATTGAGGATAAACGAAGGAACAGAAGCCGGCGGATTACCGGTAGACTTCCGGCTGTATCAGGTCGGGGTCGTTGATAGTCGCATCGTGGGGAAACGGGAAAACCCAGTAACGCTCATCTTTATACCGGTCGTTGTACTGTCCGAAGACCTCCGGCGCCCGGCCTGTACGAATGATGTCGGAATACCGGTGTCCTTCGAAAGCCAGTTCATAGCGGCGTTCATTCTCGATGATCAGCAACAGCTCCTGCGTGCCCGGTCTTGTTTCCCTATTCCGGATCAATTCAACACCTGCCCTTTTGCGGATTTCATCAATGTCATCAATGGCTCCCTGCAGGTCTGCCGGCGACTTTTTCAGCCGGGCTTCGGCGCGTATCAGAATCTGTTCTGCTATACGCAACACAAAAATGGAACTTGAGCCATCCTGCTTCCCGTATTCGGCAATTGAATAAAACGGGACGCCTGCTTCCGGCACTGCTACTAATTTACTGCGTTCGCCTCCACGGGCAGGGTCAATCAGCTCCTGAACAAAATCCTGATTGGGAATATAATAAAACCGTCCGCCCTGTGAAGCCGTCAGAAAATAAGTATAAAAAGGATTTCTATCTGCTGCATTGAATACCAGTTCAAAGATAGCTTCGGAAGAAAGCGGGTTGGTAAAGAAATCACTGAAAACCGGACTCAGCCTGATACTGGGGTGATTGATTACTTTGCTTGCATATTCTTCCGCCTGTGCCCACTTTTCCGTATATAAATACAGGCGTGCTTTCAAAGCATAGACAGCCCAGAGCGAAGCCCGGCTTCGTCCCGCATCAGAAAAGGAATTGTCGAAAAGGCGTTCGGCTTCATCCAAATCCTCACCGACACGCTGGTATACTTCTTCTTTCGGGCTTAGTGCTATACCGGTTGCAAGCGATGGTTCCAGCACAATGGGTACGGAACCGAAAGTACGGGCCAGTTCAAAATAGGCCAAAGCCCTTAAAAAATATGTTTCTGCAAGAATTCTGTTTTTGTTATTCCCCTGAAATTTGTCATCACCGATGGCAAGTACTCCCTTTATAACTGAATTTGCCCGGTTGATAGAGATATAATAGCTGTTATATCCGCTTCCTCCTGTCAAATCCGTTCCACCGGTACCCCCATCGGTTCCGGTTGGGTTCAGATCGGGAATAATGGTGGTTGGCCTGTCGTAGCGCGTCACATTGTCGGCGGCATTATTGAATGTAGTAACCGCATTTCCTTCCGATGTCTCTGTTGCATCGTACACGCCTATAAGCGCTTTTTCGGCAGACGCCTGGTTGACAATCACACCTTCGTCCGAAATGGACACTTCCGGTTTTGTATCCAATAAGCTATCGCATGATACAAAAGCTATTCCAATTATTATTGAATGATATATCCTGATATATTTTCTCATAACTCACTGTATATTTAAAATGTTAGATTTAATCCGAATAAAACGGTTTTAGGTTGCGGAGGAGTTCCAAAATCTATTGATTGAACAAGCCCGCTTCCGTTACCTCCTCTATCCATACTAAGCTCCGGATCCGGGCCTGAATAGTTTGAGAACAAAAGGAGGTTATTTCCTGTAACATAAATATCCGCACGGTTTATGCCGGCCCGCGAGAGAATACGTCCGGGAAGCGTATAGGAAAGGGTCACATTGCGCAGGCGGATGAAAGAGCCGTCTTCAACGACACGGCTGGACTGATTTTCGTAATTATAGCTGCCGTCTGCATTAGCCACGGTTTTGGGAGCCGGTAAAACGCCTGTATCTCCAGGTTTTTTCCAGTAATTATTCGAGCTGGACAATAATCCTCGCCCGGTGCCCCGTGCTCCGCCCGATTCCAGAAATAGCCTCGTGTAATTAAATACTTTGTTCCCGTATTTATAATAGAAGCTGAAATTGAGCGACAGATTCTTATAGCTCAGCGTATTCCTTATCGATCCTTCAAAATCGGGCCAGATATCGCCCACTACTTTTTTGTCATCAACCGTTATTTTACCATCCTTCACACCATCAATCTCCCGGTCTTCGTATATTGCTTCTCCGTTTTCAGGATTAACTCCCAAATAATTCCATACCCATAGGGAGTACAGAGCATAGCCTTCGATCAGTTTGTAGGCGGCATAGCCACCCGAACCTCCAGATATATCAACGGGTAATTTTTCCACGACATTTTTATTTCTGGAAATGCTGAAATCCGTGTTCCATGAGAATGAATTCGATTTGATATTTATTGAATTTATCTGCAATTCCACTCCTTTATTGCTTACTTCTCCGGAGTTTTTTGCAATGGTCGAAAAACCGGTTTTCCCGGGAACCGGTTCATTTAAAAGCAAATCATACGTGTATTTATTATAGTAGTTAAACTCCAGACGAATCCGGTCTCTGATAAAGGCGGTACTGAAACCAATGTTCCATTGCCGCGTAGTTTCCCATTTTAACGAAGGGTTCGACAACTGAGAAGGGCCTAATCCTGAAACTCCGTTGTAATTATATCCTCCGTTCCATAAACCGAGTGAAGCAAAATCTCCGATATTTTCATTCCCGGTAAGACCTATACTTCCTTTTAGTCTTAGATCGCTTATTGATTTGCCTTTCGGGAAAAATTTCTCATTTGCAAGATTCCATACGGCTCCGAAGGCAGGGAAATAGCCCCACCGGTTATTTATTCCTACCCGAGATGAACCGTCGGCGCGAAGTGCGAGGTCTACGCTGTACCGATCGGCATACGAATAATTTACACCCCCAAAATAAGACAGCAGCGCCGACGAGCTCCCGCTTGTACTGCCTGTCTGAGTGGCGGCCGAACTGATACGTTTAAACTCATTGCTGGGAAATCCCCTGCCGGTGACACGGCTGTTCTCCGACCCCACTTTCTGGTATGAATTACCGAGGAAGGCCGATATTGTATGCTTGTTGTATATCGTTTTAAGATAATTCAAAAGCTGCTCGGCAGTAAACACATTGGAGGTAGAAGTGGCGTCTGTGGCCTCCCCCTCCGGCTGTCCCTGCGTACGGTTGGTGTTATAATAAAATTTTTCATGGTAGCTGTTGCGGTCGTTACTCCACGATGTTTTGAAAGAGAGACCGGGGATGATATCCCATTTAGCATATATATTGTTGATATTGCGAAGCCCATATCCATGGCCATCGTTGTTTTCAAGGATGGCTTTATGATTGTCAAAAGTAGCCGGCCGGTTGTATCCTCCGTCTTCCGTATAGACGGGAGAAAAGGTGGCTGTATGCAAAGCAGCCTGAAAGAAGCCGGAAGGTCCGTCGCCTACTCTTACCAGCGAACGCCGGGTGTAAGACAAAGAATTACTCGTTCCTATCTTCAGGTTGGAGCGCAGGGAATGATCCAGATTTATACGGAAGCCTCCCCGCGAGAAATCTTCCAATTTTAATGTCGCTTCCTGCTTTGTGTACTCTCCGCCAAGGTAGAAATTCGTTTTATCATTGCCGCCGGTAACCGAAAGATTGTATGTCTGCAGCAAAGCGGTTCTGAAAATATCGGAAAGGCGGTCGTATGTCTGCTGCTCTTCGGGAAGTCCCAGACCGCCTTCCGATTTAAGCCGGAAAGGTCTCGTTGCAGCAGGTTTACCGTCATTGAGATGTGCGGTGTTGATAATTTCTGCAAATTCAGGCCCTGTCACCAGATCCCATAAATCCGTAGCTTTGGCAAACCCGAACTCTGCTTTCAGATTAACTTTCGTGCGCCCGCTGGCTCCGCGTTTGGTTGTAATAAGGATTACACCGTTGGCTCCGCGGGCGCCATAGGGAGCTGTTGCACTTGCATCTTTGAGAACTGTGACAGATTCGATATCTTCCGGGTTCAGGTTGGACAAAGGGTCGGCAAGCTGCCCGCCCAGATCTACCGACTGCAAGTTGTCGGTACTTATAAACACACCGTCAATGACGAAGATAGGCGTATTACTGCTCGCTATTGATGTTGCTCCGCGCAGACGGATCAGCGAAGAAGAACCCGGAACGCCGGTATTGCTTGCAATCAGCAATCCGGGCACTTCGCCCTGCAGTTTATCTACAATACTGACAGAAGGAGAATTTATCAACTGATCTGTTTTGACAGTCGAAACCGAACCGGTCAGCGAACCTCTCTTCGACTGCTGATAACCAATGACCACCACTTCGTCCAAAGCATTCACATCTTCTGCTAATGAAATGCTGATCCTTTCCGAAGGTTTTTCATAGACATCAATTTCTTCTGACCTGTAGCCAAGATAACTGATTACGATTGTCGCAGGAAACGAGGAGATATCCAGATTGAACTCCCCATTCGTATCGGTGACTGTACCTTTAACCGCACGATTGTTTTTTACCCAGACGCTGGCTCCAATGATCGGTTCACCGGTGCGGCTGTCTACCACCTTTCCCTGTATTTCGATACTTCCCTCCTGCGCTGAAGCAAAAGGAATGGAACTTCCCAGGGCGAACAAAAGCATAATAAACTGAAGGAATCTTTTGCGATTCCAAAATAAATGGAATAATTTTGCCATATCTAAAAGAGATTTTAGTACTGAGTATCCCTCCATGCCATTTGCGTTCGGATAAGAGGGGTACTCTTTTATTTTTATTTTTGAGTGAATATAACTAATGATCTGCCGAAGAATCTATTCATCGTATAGTACAAACATCGTTCACTTCTGTACAGAAGCAGAATCATAAATGCTTTTTTTAGTAACTTGGGAATAATGTACATGTCTGTTAAAGAATTTTGTCCGGAAAACCGCGACAAATATAAATACTTCTTATTTCGGAAAGATACCGTCAACATGGTATATTTATTTTTTCCTGATGATCACTTTCCAGTAATCCTCCGTTTGTATCTGTTCCAGGATACTGTGACCTTCAGCACGTACCGAGCCGGGGACGTTATGGATAGGCTGACCGTCGTCCAGCAGGATTTCCAGTTCATCGCCCGACTGCATGGATGACAGGACGATCTTCGTTTGTACAAAATTCATCGGGCAGGCAACACCCCGCAGGTCTTTCGATTTCCTGCCGGCTATAACTGCCTGGTTTTCTTTTTCAACCGGGGTGAGTCCTGTCTTTTTAAATTGCAGCGAATCATCCATGTTTTTGTACAGTTCAATAACCGCATCCGAAAGCGCCCGTATTTCATCTTTCCGGGAGATAAAATCTCTCTGCCTGCCCTTCCGCGCCAGCTCCACCACTGCAAGGAACCGGGCATCGACAAACCCGGGATCGACAAAATCGCGAATAAACAGCGCGAATGTATCCTCTATGCTTTTAGGTTCGGCGCCGCGTGTAACAAGCAGCATACGGGAAGCGGAATAGACCGTCTCATATAAAAGGTCATTTATTTTCCGGCGGTCTGTTTCTGTTTCAAGCGCCTGCTGGTAGGAACGGATATAGTTTAAATCCAGATCGATCATGTCAAATAATCCGGCCGAACATTCTGCCGTTCCCCGGTCAACGATGCTGAAGACCGTTTCGGCTCCCCAGTCAAAATAATAATTTTTGTCTTCTTCAAAAGACGGAACGTTTCTGTATTCGGCTAAAAGCTTTTCCGCCTCCGTTTTTCCGTCTTTTTCAAGCCAGGCTGTCAGGTCGGGATATGGCGGGCGGGCGGCTTGATAAGCCGACAGCAGGCGGACGACAAATGCCGGTACATCCCGCGCGCTGATGCTGCCGACCGGCTCTGCCAGCCGGAGTGAGTCTTCCCGCCGAGCAGCCAGATACACTTGGTAGGCGGGGTAAATACGGTCGGTGCGCAGAATCTTCCCGGAAAAACCAATATCTGCCCAAAGCTGCTGTCCGCAGGAGTTCGGGCAGCCGGAGATGTGGATACGTGTCTTGGCCAGTTTGTCCAGATCCAGGGAACTATCCGACAATGCACGCCGGATGGCCGTACCTAGGCCTTTGGATAGGGCTATTCCCAGCCGGCAGGTATCAGCTCCCGTACAGGAAATGATATTGTTTGCCAGCAAAGGGATGGATATATCCGGAACGACTGCTTTCAGCAGCGGGTAAAGTTCGGGCAAAGCGATTGACGGAATATTGCGCAGTTGTATATTTTGGGTCGTCGTAAACCGGACGGTATCTTTTCCAAAACAGGAAACAAAAAGCAGTAGATTTCTGAAAGCATCTACCCGGACAGCCTTATCCAAAGGAATATTTCCCCAGATGAAGGGTACAATAATGCTGCTATATCCCTTCTGCTTCTGGGCTGTGACGTATCTCCTTTTCCAGTTTTCATATTCCGTATCCGGAACGGCATGGGCAAGCGGAGTATACGTGTCGGGGGCTTTCTCCTCATCCGGTTCTTCTTCCCGGACGAAGAGGGGAGTTGTTTTTTTCGCTTCCCGGTAATATTCTCGGATGAGACTCAGGGTTTCTTCCACTCCCGACTGATAGAAGATATAGCGAAGGCGTGCTTTATGCTTGTTTTTACGGTTCCCATGCTCGGAAAACATTTTTTTGAGCGCCTGAGCGATAACGAACAGCTCGCTTTCGGGAATAAAATCAAAGAGCAACCAGCCTGTTGAAGGTCTGGAGCCTCCTCCCCCTCCGGCATATATCCGGAATCCCCGTTGCCCGTCCTGTATTTTAGCCACAAAACCCAGATCATTGATGCCTGCATAATCAATTTGCCTGTCGTCAGACGAAAACGCAATTTTCATCTTCCGGGGAAGCAAATACGAATCCGTTTCGGCTATCAGTTTTGTTGTCAGCGCCATTGCATAGGGTGTGGTATCAAAAACCTCTTCACTGGAAATGCCGCTTCCGGCTGAAACCAGAATATTGCGCACCGTATTCCCGCCGCCGCCTTTGGTACTCAGCCCGATCTTCTGCAAATCAGACAAAACGTCGCCTGCTTCTTCCAGAGTCAGATTTTGTATCTGTATTTCCTGGCGTGTCGTAATATGCAATAAGCCGGATTTATGTTTTTGCGCGATGCGGATAAGCCCCAGTAACTGCTCCGGATGAATGACGCCTCCCGTTGTCCGTATACGCGTCATATACACTTCATTTTTTCGCTGTTCGTAGATGCCCATTGGCACGCGGAAAGCTTTGAAGCGGGTAGCTTCAACCTTTCCTTCCTGATATTCTCTGGATAAATGTCTGAACTTCAAAATATCGTCTCCTAATGTATCAGGTAGTTTGTACATAAAAGCTGAATTTAATTTTTGTTGGAATGATTCCGCAAAAATATTCCTGTTTCCCGCAGCAGTCAATACCATGTTGACGGTATACCGGATGCTCTTCTCCTTTGTTCTACAGGTTTCTGGAAGCAGATACACAGGACACCGTTATTCGCTGTTCGTTATTCACTGTTCGCTAAAATAGCGGCGCTTTTTGATGGCTTTCCGGGTAATAACCGTATTTTGTGAAACGATTAAATTTATTCACAAAAAAATCTGATGTCATGAAGAAAGGATTCATATTTTCATTGCTCTTGCTGACTATGGGCGCCTTTTTACAGTCTGTGCCCAACTGGGCAAATCCTGAAGTGTTCGCCATTAACAAGGAAGCTACGCGGGCTACTTCTATCCCTTATCCTTCTGCCGGGCTTGCCCTGGCGAGATAGCGAAGCGATGGAAAAGTAAGACGCAAAGAGTAAACAAATATCAGGTATAGTTATTAATCCGAGTCAACTCTTCTACGCGATAAGGCTGCTAAACAGTCAACCTAAATCAGGGTTTTCATTTGACTGACTGTCAGTTGTTTATTTCCGGGCTATACCCTGACAGGGAAAAGACACTGTTTAACAGAACCTCCTGCCTTTTCCTCTCAAACTCCTCATCGCTTATCCTTACGGCATACAGCGAATCAAGGGGAGGATATCCGGGCGAGGTATAAAGCAGCGTGTCGCGTTGCTTTCCAGTAAGATGAGAGCGCCAGATAACGGCCTTCCGGCACGGTTTTCCTGCAGCCTGCCGCCAAGGTTTTCGCTTTCTCCAGGTCGGATTCCTTTAAATAAATCCTGCCGTCCGATACCTCCGGAACAGGCTCCTCTTCTGCCGGACTTTTGCTGCATCCTGTGGCAAATCTTTTTTCAGACAAAGGGAGAGGCCACCCGGATTTTGTGAAGAGAATATTCGTTTTGCATCTAAATATGTTTATCTTTGTACACTTTTGTGACCCTGAGATAACAATTACTAATTAATATACGTGATATGATAAAGAAAAGAGTATACACCTTCGGAAATGGAAAAGCCGAAGGTAGAGCAGACATGAAAAATCTGCTCGGAGGAAAAGGTGCCAACCTTGCTGAAATGAATCTGATTGGTGTACCTGTCCCGCCGGGATTCACCATTACAACCGATGTTTGTTCCGAATACTACGAACTGGGAAAGAACAAAGTAGTAGAACTCTTGCAGGATGAAGTGAAAAAAGCCATCACAAACATCGAACACTTAATGAACTCCCAGTTTGGAGATGTGGACAATCCTCTGCTGGTTTCCGTGCGCTCCGGAGCCCGCGCTTCCATGCCGGGCATGATGGACACCATACTGAACCTGGGACTGAACGACGACGTAGTGGAAGGACTTGCACGTAAAACCGGAAACCCCCGCTTTGCCTGGGATTCGTACCGCCGCTTCGTGCAGATGTACGGTGACGTGGTGCTCGGCATGAAACCAACCAACAAGGAAGACATCGACCCGTTTGAAGAAATCATTGAAGAAGTAAAGGCTGTAAAAGGTGTAAAACTGGACAACGAACTGGAAGTGGAAGACCTGAAACAGCTTGTCGCCAAATTCAAAACCGCCGTAAAGGAACGCACCGGCAAAGACTTCCCCACCAATGCCTACGAGCAGCTCTGGGGAGCCGTATGCGCCGTATTCGATTCCTGGATGAACGAACGGGCTATACTCTATCGCAAGATGGAAGGCATCCCGGCCGAATGGGGCACAGCCGTGTCCGTACAGGCGATGGTGTTCGGGAATATGGGCAATACCTCGGCAACGGGCGTTTGCTTCTCGCGCGATGCCGGAAGCGGTGAAGATGTATTCAACGGCGAATACTTGATTAATGCCCAGGGAGAAGACGTGGTAGCCGGTATCCGCACACCGCAGCAGATAACAAAAGCCGGATCGAAAATATGGGCCGAACGGGCTACTGTCCCCGAAGATGAACGTGCCGCAAAATATCCTTCCATGGAAGAAGCCATGCCCGAAATATACCGGGAACTCGACACCATACAGACCAAGCTCGAAAACCATTACCGCGACATGCAGGACATGGAATTTACCGTACAAGAAGGCAAACTCTGGTTCCTCCAAACCCGAAACGGAAAACGTACCGGCGCCGCAATGGTGAAAATCGCCATGGACTTGCTGCGCCAGGGAATGATAGACGAAAAAACAGCCCTCCTGCGCATCGAACCCAACAAACTGGACGAACTGCTGCATCCCGTATTCGACAAAACGGCGCTGAAGAAAGCCCGCGTGCTGGTGAAAGGCCTGCCCGCCTCGCCGGGCGCCGCCACCGGACAAATCGTTTTCTTCGCCGACGATGCCGCAGCCTGGTATAAGGGAGGCAAAAAAGTGGTGCTGGTGCGTATCGAAACTTCACCCGAAGACCTCGCCGGAATGGCTGCCGCCGAAGGCATCCTGACTGCCCGGGGAGGAATGACCTCGCACGCCGCCGTCGTAGCCCGCGGAATGGGCAAATGCTGCGTCTCCGGTGCAGGCGCTTTGATCATCGACTATAAGAAGAAAACCATGGAAGTGGATGGAAAAGTGTTCCGCGAAGGAGACTTTATCTCCATCAACGGAACAACAGGGCAGGTATTTGAAGGACAGATACCCACACAGGACCCCGAACTCACCGGCGATTTCAACGAACTCATGCAACTGGCCGACAAATACACCCGGATGTCTGTCCGCACCAATGCCGATACACCGCACGATGCACAGCAGGCACGCACATTCGGAGCCGTGGGCATCGGATTGTGCCGCACGGAACACATGTTCTTTGAAGGAGAAAAAATCAAGGCGATGCGCGAAATGATTCTGGCCGAAAACACCGAGGCGCGCAAAAAGGCGCTTAGCAAACTCCTGCCCTTCCAGCAAGCAGACTTCGAAGGGATTTTCCGCGCCATGGCCGGCTATCCCGTGACGGTGCGCCTGCTCGACCCGCCGCTGCACGAATTTGTCCCCCACGACCCGAAGGGGCAGCAGGAACTGGCCGACGCCATGGGAGTGGATGTTTCCATCGTGGTGCAGCGCGTTGAAGCCCTTCACGAATCCAATCCGATGCTCGGACACCGCGGATGCCGTCTGGGAAATACCTATCCCGAAATCACCGAAATGCAGACAAGAGCCATCCTCGGAGCCGCACTCACGCTCAAGAAGGAAGGCGTCACGACCTACCCCGAAATCATGGTGCCGCTCACAGGCATACTCTATGAATTTTCCGAACAGGAAAAAATAATCCGCGCCACTGCCGCCCGGCTGTTTGAAGAAACAGGACAGAGCATCGACTACAAGGTGGGGACGATGATCGAAATACCGCGCGCCGCACTGACGGCCAACCGTATTGCCTCGGTCGCCGAATTTTTCTCGTTCGGTACGAACGACCTCACACAAATGACCTTCGGATATTCGCGCGACGACATCGCCTCTTTTCTGCCGGTTTACCTCGAAAAGAAGATCCTCAAGTCCGACCCCTTCCAGGTACTGGATCAAAACGGCGTCGGACAACTGGTACGCATGGCTACCGAAAAAGGACGTACCGTTCGCCCCGACCTTAAATGCGGTATATGCGGCGAACATGGCGGCGAACCCTCTTCCGTGAAGTTCTGTCACCGTGTAGGATTAAATTACGTTTCCTGCTCTCCCTACCGCGTGCCCATCGCACGGGTAGCCGCAGCCCAGGCAGCGATTGAAGGATAACAGACCATAGCTTTCACTTTTTGTAAGGTGCGTCAAGTCTTTTGACGCACCTTTTTTTGCTCTCCCCTTCTTTCACTCCTTCACCCGCAGGCGGTCGCCGGCGCCGGCCACGATGCTGCGGTAGTACGCTTCGTCGTAGCCGGGGAAGGAGGGCGAGGCGGGCTGTCCGTACGGATTGCGTTTGAACTGTCCCCCTTCTTCCCGCTTCACATTGCCGTCGATGTATTTCACCAGCAGGTATTCGCCCAGCTTTTTCCAGCGGGCGGTAGCGCTCTGGGCGGTTGTGGCGCCGAACCAGGTCAGAAACTGCCGGGCTTCCGCCGGGTCTTTGCCGTGCAGTTCCAGGGCAGCCCTGTCAATGGCCGGGATCATCTCCCGGTAGCTGTTCTCCAGTTCGCCCTGCACGCGGCGGATATCTTCTATCATGAAGCTGTACTTATGGTATGCCATATTGGCCACCCAGTTGTGAATCCAGAAAGCCGAGGTCCACGAAAATTCGTACATATCCCCGTTGCCCACCCGATAACATTCCGGGGAGGCCAGCATGGAACTGTACAGAGGGGTAAAGACCGCCATATCCGCATCGTCGACGCCGAACCACAGGATACCGCCCACTTCGTCGGGCAGCCAGTTGCGCATCTGGGGGACAATCACAAAGCCGGTCTGCTGCGTGGCGATGGCACGTTCGTTCAAGTAGGTTTTGCCGTCTACCGTAAAGTTCATCGGACGCCAGCGATAGGGTACTTTATACGGGCCGGCGCCGGCGTCGCGGGTCATATCAAGGTCGGTACCCTCGTAATGGTCGCGCATGGCCTGCTGTACGTCCTGTACCGAGAGCTTGCGGTCGGGTTTGATGTACAGAGGCATGGGTTCTTTGGACGGGTCTCCTTTGATAAAGTCGGCATACCGGTCTATCGTTGGGTCGTACTTGCGGAAGAACGACCATACACGGGCTTCGCAGCCGCGCAGTCCGCTGAAGTCGTAGGGATTGTAGGCTCCGGCAAAACTGAAGTCTTTGTCCTCGCCGCTGAAATAGCCTTTTTCGCGCGCCACGGTAACCACATCGGGAGCATACAGGCAGTTCTCCCTGTCTTCGAAAGGGATTTGCCGGATACGCGCCTGGTTGGCATGAGCCGAAATACAGTCGTCGGGGATGCGGATGGCTACCCATACGGCGCCTTTGCGACCGGCTCCCTTGCCGGTCATTTCCATGATCCAGACTTCGTTCTTATCGGCGACGGAGAAGGTTTCCCCGCCGCTGCAGTATCCGTATTCCTCCACCAGGGAGGTCATTACGCGGATGGCTTCGCGGGCTGTCCGCGAGCGCTGAAGCGCGATGTATATCAGGCTGCCGTAGTCCAGGATGCCGGTGGAGTCCATCAGTTCGCGGCGTCCTCCCCAGGTACTTTCCGTAATGGCCACCTGGTATTCGTTCATATTGCCAATGACCGAATACGTGCGTTCTACCTGCGGAATCCTCCCCAAGGGCTTGCCCGTATCCCATTCCGTTACGTCGAGCATAGCCCCTTTGGGCCATACGGCGGCCGGCCAGTGATACAGTTCGCCGTACAGACTGTGCGAGTCTGCCGCATAACTGATGATGACCGACCCGTCCGTGGAGGCTTTCTTCCCCACCAGCAAATCCGTACAGGCAACGGCTTCCCCGCCGCCTGCCAGCAAGGCTGCACACGCAGCCACTGTGATCCATTTGTTTCTCATGTCTTATATAAATTAATGTGTTTCGGGCAAAAGTATGTATTTTATCCCGTAGAAATACCGGATAATCGCATAACTTTGCGCCCTGATTAATTTATAACAGAAAGAAATATGAAGAAGATTTTCACTTTCGCCGCCATGCTTTTGTGCCTGGCATCATGCAACGGAAACCGGGGCTTTCGCATCGCCGGTACGGTAGACCGTCCCGATTTGGACGGGAAATACGTTTATCTCTATGCCTGCGACATTCCCGATGCAGCGCCGCTGGACAGCGCACAGGTTGCCGGCGGTTCGTTTACGCTAAAAGGCGTACAGGACACGCCCCTGCTGGCCTGTCTGCGTCTGGCCGACGGGACGGTCGATGCGCAGCGGGGAATATCCGGAGGATTCAAACCCTACGCCCCCTGGTTTGTGCTCGACAATTCGGAACTGACGGTACGCCTCGGCGAAAATTCCTCCGTGGAAGGCTCTCCGGAGAATAACGAACTGACGGCCTACGTCCGCAAGTTGGAAGAGCTGTACGGCAATCAGGCACAACCGGAGGGCAGCAACGAAGCCGCCATCCGCGCAGCCGAAGCCGCCCTGAACGCCCTGGACCGCCAGGCCGCCGCCATCCACAAGGACTATATCCTGAGCCACAGCAATAGCTGGACCGGCGCAAAGGTGTTCTACGACAGCCGCTACATCCTGCCGGAAGCCGACCAGCGCGAAATCATCGCCGTGGCAGGCGAAGTATTTAAAGCCGCCCCCGGAATAGACAAACGCATCACACACCTGGCCGTACTCGAAAAGGTAGCCGTCGGCAAGACGTTTACCGACTTCGAAATGACCGACCCGCAGAACCGCCCCTGCAAACTGTCGGACTACGTCGGAACCGGGAAGATCACGCTGATAGACTTCTGGGCTTCCTGGTGTCCTCCCTGCCGGCGCTCCGTGCCCTACCTGCGGGAGATATACGCGCAGTACAAAGACAAAGGATTCGAAATCGTGGGCGTCTCCCTTGACCGTACACAAGAAGCCTGGGTGAAAGGCGTCGAAGAGCTTCAGATTAGCTGGCCTCAAATGTCCGACCTCCAATACTGGAACAGCGCCGGAGCCGCGCTGTACGGCGTGAACAGCATCCCCCACACCGTGTTGGTAGACCGGGAAGGCGTCATCATCGCCAAAAACCTGTCCGATGAAGACCTGAGCGCCACCCTGGCTACACTCTTTCAGTAATCCCCCGCATGAAAAAGAAAACAATCCTCTACATCCTCGCCGGACTGGGCATCCTGACGGCTCTGGCCTCGGTCACAGCCTATTTTGTGCTGAGAACGGAGAGACCCTGGATGGCCTTCTACTTTGCCTGCTGCGGCGGTGTGCTGGTTTTCAATCTGCTGCTCATAGCCCTCCTTATCCATAAGAATTTCAAAAGATAGCCGGGAAAGACGGCCTCCGCCGGGACGCCTCTAAAGAGACAACCCCCCTACGGAAACGGACTCCATGCTACCCCTCCCTCCACGCCGCATCCTGCGGCAGGACGGGGAAGGTGGCATGGAGTCCGTCATTTTTCCGCACAGCGGTTTCGATCGCGTCCATGCCGCCCCGGTATTTCGGATTGCGGCGGGCGTAGGTCGTTTCATGCTGTCGGAAGTAGGCATTGACCGGCATAATCATATACCAAGTACTATACTCACAATCCTATACAGATAAGACTTGTGTACCGGTACACAAGTTCTATACTTACGACGTTTAGGTTTGTGTACCGGTACACAAGTTCCATGCTTGCAACATTGAGGTTTGTGTACCGGTACACAAGTTCCATACTTGTAACGTTGAGGTTTGTGTACCGGTACACGAGTTCCATGCTTGCAACGTTGAGGTTTGTGTACCGGTACACAAGTTCCATGCTTACAACGTTGAGGTTTGTGTACCGGTACACAAGTTCTATGCTTACGACGTTGAGGTTTGTGTACCGGTACACAAGTTCTATACTTACAACGTTGAGGTTTGTGTACCGGTACACAAGTTCTATGCTTACAACGTTGAGGTTTGTGTACCGGTACACAAGTTCTATGCTTACAACGTTGAGATTTGTGTACCGGTACACAAGTTCTATGCTTAAGAGATTGAAGTTTGTGCTGTATGCAGTATGATGTTGTACGAAAAGTTCCGACGGGACGTCATCTGCATAACTGTAGGTTATATAGGATGAAGGTTATATGTCTTACCGCTGGAAGTCTCACAGAGGAATGGGAGAGTAAAAGACCGGAAACT
>JAISMW010000063.1 GCA_031276545.1 Tannerellaceae bacterium | reverse complement strand
AAGATAATGAACTCATTCAGACTTTTTTCGTTTGTTTAAAAATTTTGAAGCAAATCACCGGGGAGTTCGGTTCATACAGTCCGTCACCCATTTCAAACGGAAGTAATTTTTTTCCGTGACCATACCGTTACTGTGACCCGTCAGTTCCTTGCAGGCGACTTTTGAGTTTTATAGACAATGCCGTTTGCTTAAGGAGCGCTTTTTAGTTAGTGAAGATTTGTCAGCAACGTTAGCAGCAAACTATCAGCAACGTTAGCAGCAAACTGTCAGCAACGTTAGCAGCAAACTGTCAGCAACGTTAGCAGCAAACTATCAGCAACGTTAGCAGCGATCCATCAGCAACGCTTATGAGTGGCGCTCATTAACGCCCACAGATACTCCTTGTAAGTAAACGGCATTGGTTTTATAGATCCTACTTTATGTCTTCTCCCTGTCTACACAAAGATGTAACGCTTTTTCTATGAGCCTGAGTTCGAGGTAAGAACCCGTGTTTCGGGAGGAGTTTTCCGGTGGTTTGGGGTTAACCCCCACGGCTCCGGGGTTAACCCCCACGGCTCCGGGGTTGACCCCCACGGCTCCGGGGTTGACCCCCACGGCTTCGGGGTTGACCCCCACGGCTTCGGGGTTGACCCCCACGGCTCCGGGGTCGACCCCCATGGCTTCGGGGTTGACCCCCACGGCTTCGGGATTAACCCCCACGGCTTTGGGGTTAACCCCCATGGTTTCGGGGTTAACCCCAATTAGCCCGCAATGGCTTGAGCGTGGCCTGGAGGATGCCTCCTGATGGCCTGTCTCTTCCCCGGCATTTCTGTCTTTTTTTTGCGTCGAACTCACGTTATGAATTGAATACTGCCTACCCCATAGTGGACTTACACCACCGAGTTAGAGTTCCTGCACTGTCCTGCCCTTTGTGCAAATTACAGTGAATGCGTATCAATGGCGTCTCCAACTATTTAATTTGCAGCATATTGAAAATGACAAATCCGGCTATAAAGAGAATCCTTACTCCATTCGTTTTTTATGCCGGGCATACTGGTTTTTGAAGAAAAGATATACCTTTGCCCCGGGCTTAGGATGAGTTTGTCCCTGAAATTTTAAGAATGTAATGAATAAAATATGCAAAAGAATCTCGTGATTGTGGAGTCTCCGGCTAAGGCTAAGACCATTGAAAAATTTTTGGGAAAGGACTTTAAGGTAATGTCGAGTTATGGACATATCCGCGATTTGAAGCAAAAAGAGTTTGGCGTTGATATCCAGCATAATTATACACCCCAGTACGCCATTCCCGAAGATAAGAAAAAACTGGTAGCCGGCTTGAAAGAGGAAGCCCTGAAAGCGGAAGTTGTATGGCTTGCCTCCGATGAAGACCGCGAAGGAGAAGCCATCTCCTGGCATTTGGCAGAAGTATTGAAACTGGATCCCGAAAAAACGAAACGTATTGTTTTTCATGAAATCACAAAGAATGCGATTTTGCACGCTATTGAAACACCCAGAAATATAGACCTGCACCTGGTGGACGCCCAGCAGGCGCGCCGTGTACTGGATCGTATCGTAGGATTTGAACTTTCGCCTGTTTTATGGAAGAAGGTAAAACCGGCGCTGTCTGCCGGACGGGTACAGTCTGTTGCAGTGCGCCTGATTGTTGAACGCGAACGCGAAATCAACAGTTTTCACCCAGAAGCGTCTTTCCGTATCGTAGCCCATTTTACATTACCCGACGGAAGCACCTGCCTGAAAGCAGAACTCAACAAACGGTTGAAGACGAAAGATGAAGTGAACCGTTTTCTGGAATCCTGCCGGGACGCTGCGTTCAAGATAGATGAAATCGTTGTCAAACCGGTAAAAAAATCGCCGGCAGCACCTTTTACCACGTCGACCCTGCAGCAGGAAGCTGCCCGCAAGCTGGGGTATTCCGTTTCTCAAACGATGATGCTTGCCCAGCGGCTCTACGAATCCGGACAGATTACCTATATGCGTACCGATTCGGTCAACCTGAGCGACCTGGCGCTGGGAACCGCGAAGGAAACCATCCTGAATACGTATGGCGATGCCTACTATAAGTTCCGCAAATACAGCACGAAAAGCAAAGGAGCACAGGAAGCCCACGAGGCCATCCGCCCCACCTATATTCATAATGACGAAATCAGCGGGACGGCTCAGGAAAAAAAACTGTACGAACTCATACGCAAGCGTACCCTGGCCTGCCAGATGGCCGATGCGGAACTGGAACGTACAACTATCTCGATAGCTATCTCCGGACTGAAAGAAAAATTTGTCGCTACGGGTGAGGTGATAGTCTTCGATGGATTTCTTCAGGTATATCATGAAAGCTCCGACGAAGAAAACGAGAAAGAACAAGATAGCGGTTTGCTTCCTCCCGTACATCCGGAGGATTTGCTGAGCCTGCAAGAGATAGTGGCTACCGAACGCTTTACCCAGCGTCCGCCCCGTTATACGGAAGCCAGTCTGGTGCGCCGCCTGGAAGAATTGGGTGTGGGACGTCCCTCCACCTATGCTCCGACCATTCAGACAGTACAGAACCGGGAGTATGTAGTAAAAGGAGATAAGGAGGGAGAGGAACGCCGGTACCGTATCCTCACGCTACACAACCGGAAAATTACCGAGAAAGAGAAAAAAGAAATAGCCGGCGCCGACCGTAATAAGCTAATGCCTACCGATATCGGAACGGTAGTAAATGACTTTCTGACGGAATACTTCCCCGATGTGCTGGATTATAATTTTACGGCCAGCGTAGAGAAAGAATTTGACGCAATAGCCGAAGGCGAAATGAACTGGACAGATGCGATTGATCGCTTTTATAAAGTATTTCATCCGATAGTAGAGAGAACTTCCGCCGCAAAAACCGAACATCGAGTAGGAGAACGTGAACTGGGCACCGACCCGAAAACCGGGCTCCCCATCTTCGTCAAGATAGGACGCTTTGGCCCTGTTGTTCAATTAGGAGCCACCAATCCGGAAGATAAAAGTACCCCCAAACCACAGTTTGCTTCGCTCATGAAAGGCCAGTCCATCGAAACCATCACCTTGGAGGAAGCCATTAAACTGTTTGATTTGCCACGCACGTTGGGCGACTATGAAGGTAAAACGATCGTGGTCGGCATCGGACGTTTCGGCCCCTTTATCCGTCACGATGCAAAATATATCTCCATCCCGGCACAACTGAGTCCGCAAACCGTCACTCTGGAAGAATCCATTGAACTGATTCTCGAAAAGCGTAAGAAAGAAGCCGAACGCTGCTTGAAGAAGTTTGATGAATCACCGGAACTGGAGCTGCTTAACGGACGGTTCGGGCCTTATATCGCCTGTAAAGGGAAGAACTACAAAATCCCCCGGAGCGTAAAAGATCCCAAGGCGCTGACTTTGGAAGAAGTCATGCAGATTATTCAATCTGCCGACGAAAAACCGGCAGCAAAGAAGCGAACCTCTAAAAAGAAATAAATTGCGTGTATCCTCTTCTGTAAATTGATTTGTTAAAAAAATTTATTTGAGTGAGAAAAGCAATTCTTTATTCTTGTCTGTCTGTGTCTATGTGTTATATTTGCGACAATTTTAAGCAAAACTGAACAAGAAAATTAATTATTATATAAGATTGGTGCTAATCTAAAAAATTATTATTATGTCAAACATTTCAAGAAGATCATTCCTTCGGAAAAGTACGGCTGCCGCGGCAGCTTTAACAGTTGTTCCCCATACAATTTTAGGGAAAAGTCATGGATACACAGCCCCTACAGACAAGCTGAATATTGCAGGTATAGGTATTGGCGGTATGGGTAACTCCAACCTTACCAATGTTGCTGCAACCGAAAATATTGTAGCCCTTTGCGATGTGGACTGGAAATATGCAAAGCCCGTATTCGAGAAATACCCCCAAGCTAAAAAATATTGGGATTATCGCAAATTGTATGATGAACTGGGAAAAGAAATTGATGCGGTGATTGTGGCTACAGCCGACCATACACACGCGATTATTTCTGCCGATGCCATCACCATGGGTAAACATGTTTATACACAAAAACCATTGACACATTCGGTATACGAGTCCCGCCTGCTCACTAAATTAGCCGCCAAATACAAAGTGGCAACCCAAATGGGTAATCAGGGATCTTCCGGCGAAGGCGTAGACCTGGTTTGCGAATGGATATGGAACGGAGAAATCGGTGAAGTACGCAAAGTGGAAGCCTTTACCGACCGTCCGATCTGGCCGCAAGGACTGAATGCACCGGAAAAGGCCGATAAAATTCCATCTACGCTAAACTGGGATCTGTTTACTGGACCGGCCGAAGTGAGACCCTACAACAATATTTATCACCCTTGGAACTGGCGTGGATGGTGGGCTTACGGAACCGGCGCATTAGGCGATATGGCTTGCCACATCCTGCATCCGGTATTCAAAGGCCTTAAACTGGGCTATCCTACCAAAGTACAAGGTTCGTCTACCCTGTTACTGCAAGACTGCGCCCCACAGGCCCAGCATGTGAAATTGATTTTCCCCTCTCGAGACAATCTTCCCAAAGTAGCGCTTCCCGAAGTAGAAGTGCATTGGTATGACGGCGGTTTGAAACCCGACCTGCCGGAAGGCTATCCTGCAGGACGAGACTTGAATGACGCCGGTGGCGCTGTTATCTTCCACGGAACGAAAGATACGCTGATATGCGGTTGCTATGGCGTGAATCCCTGGTTGCTCTCAGGCCGCAAGCCGAACACGCCCCAAGTATGCCGCCGTGTGCCGAATGCGATGCGTGGCGGGCACGAGCAAGACTGGTTGCGTGCCTGTAAAGAAAGCGCCGCCAACCGTGTATTGTCGAAATCAGACTTCTCGGAAGCCGGCCCGTTCAATGAAATGGTTGTCATGGGTGTTCTGGCCGTACGTCTGCAAACTTTGAACAAAGAATTATTGTGGGACGGTCCCAATATGCGCTTTACGAATATAGCCGACAATGACGAAATAAAAATTCTTATTAAGGATGATTTCAAAATTGTAGATGGAGATCCGAAATTCAATAAGATATGGACTGATCCCGTGAATGCGAAACAGTTTGCCGAAGGCTTGATTAAGCACAATTACCGTGCAGGATGGAAGCTGGTAGATATGCCGTGAAACAGTTCGCCCTTCTATTAGATATAATATAAAGACAATTAAATATTTAGAAAATGAAAAAATTAGTATCATTCGCATGTATTGCTCTTACGATGTGTTATTTTGCATCTTGTAGCGGAGGAAAAAAAGCAGGACAGGCCCCTGCTGAAGGAGGTGAGGTGGAAGCTGAGGCTCCTCCTGTATATAAACTTGCCGAAGGGCTTCCGGAAACGGATTTGGCCAATTTCCCGAAAGACGAAGCCGGATGGATTACCCTTTTTGACGGTCAGACTTTCAATGGATGGAGAGGGTATAATCGTTCGGATATGCCGACCGCCTGGGTGATTGAAGACAATGCTATCAAAATCGAGGGATCCGGAGCCGGAGAAGCCGGAGCGAGTAATGGTGGCGATATTATTTTCGCCCATAAGTTTAAAAATTTCGAACTGCAATTGGAATGGAAAGTGGGCAAAGGCTCTAATTCCGGTATTTTCTACCTTGCGCAGGAGGTGGAGGGTGAACCTATCTACATCTCTTCTCCCGAATGTCAAGTGCTGGATAACGAAAACCATCCCGACGCCAAACTGGGTAAAGACGGTAATCGCCAAGCGGGTTCGCTGTATGATATGATTCCTGCTAAACCGCAGAATGCCAAACCGGTTGGCGAATGGAATACGATATCTATTACCTCGTATAAAGGAACAATTGTTCATAAGCAGAACGGCGAAAATGTATTGGAATATCATCTGTGGACACCGAAATGGAAAGAGTTGTTGGATGTCAGCAAATTCAGCAAAGACCAATGGCCATTAGCCTACGAATTACTGCTAAATTGCGGAGGCGAAAACAAGGAAGGCTATATCGGACTTCAGGATCACGGTGATGACGTTTGGTTCCGTAATATCAAAATTAAAATTTTAGATTAATTTTATTTGTTGGTAAAACACTAAAATACCCAAGGGGAGAGGTCTTTCTTGCCCTTGGGTATTGTTGTTTTATCACCGAAATACACCAATTCATCGTATGACAAGCCTGTTTTGTTGAAAAAAAAATATTTTTTCCTTAGGACTATTTGCTGTTTTCATTTGTAAATACCTAATTTTACGTTCCAAAAGACACAGATAGTAATCATAATAAAACAAAAAACACGCAGAATGAAGGAACAGCCAACTTCATATCATGTGCCGGTAATGCTGAATGAAAGTGTAGACGGTTTGCATGTTCGCCCTTCGGGAGTATATGTGGATGCAACTTTTGGCGGAGGCGGACATTCGGCTTCGATTTTGAGCCGTTTGAATGAGGAAGGTCGTTTATATGCTTTCGACCGGGACGCCGATGCCGAACAGAATATACCTTCGGATACCCGTTTTGTTTTTGTACGCAGTAACTTTCGTTATCTATACAATTTTATGCGTTATCACCGGGTAGCAGGACGGATAGATGGTATATTCGCCGACTTAGGCGTTTCATCACATCATTTTGACACAAAGGAGCGAGGATTCTCTTTCCGCTTTGACGAATACTTGGATATGCGTATGAATACCCGTGCCGGACGTACGGCAGCCGACGTGCTGAATACGTATACGGAGGAAGCTTTGGCTCATGTATTCTATTGGTACGGCGAATTGAAAACAGCCCGTAGCTTGGCATCCTTATTGGTACGTACCCGTTGCATAAAAAAAATAGAAACGACAGATGATTTATTGAAACTGCTGAAACCTTTTACAGGAAAAGATAAAGAAAAAAAAATCCTGGCACAGGTGTTTCAGGCCTTGCGTATTGAAGTGAATGATGAATTGTGCGCTTTGAAAGAGATGTTACGCCATACACTGCCTGCTTTAAAACCCGGTGGGCGTTTAGTTGTTATCACCTACCATTCGTTGGAAGACCGGATTGTGAAAAACTTCATGCGAACCGGCAATATGGAAGGAAAAGTAGAGCAAGATTTTTATGGAAACATCCATACTCCCTTCCGCTTAATTAATCATAAAGTGATTGTACCTCCGGAAAACGAGGTGCTGAAGAACCCGCGTTCGCGGAGTGCGAAATTGAGGATAGCAGAAAAGGTAGAATAAAATTCAGGCATGTGTGATGGAGGAGAAAAAGAAAAAGAAAAAACAGCAGCGTCTTTCGTTTGTTTATATCCTTGGAGGGGGGATACTGAAAGAAGCGTTTTTTGTAAAGCATACAAAAATGATGGTATTGGTGGTTATCCTGACGATTGGCTTTATAAGTAACCGCTATGCCTGCATATTAAACATACGAAAAATTGACGGTTTGCAGAAGGAATTAAGAGAGATACGATTAGAATCGCTGGCCGTTTCGATAGAACTGGCGGGATACAGCCGTCCTTCGATGGTGGAAGAGCAAGTAAGAAAGCACTATTTAGATCTGGAGGTAGCCGCCAGCCCTCCTTACGAACTGCATAAATAGACAAAATGAAAGATACGGACGAACCCAAAAACACCATCGCTATATCTAATAAGGGAATACTTATTCGTTACGCGCTGGTCTGTCTATTGCTTTTTATGGTGGTAGCAGGCATCGTCTTTTGTATCTTGAAAATTACGTTTGTAGAGAAAAAAGAATGGTTGGCTATTGCCGAAAAAGAACGGAACAAAATACCCAACCGGGACATTATACCTAACCGGGGTAACATTTATTCGGCGGATGGCCGGCTGATGGCAACCAGTTTTCCCCGTTATCGTATCCTTATGGACTTTCGGGGAGCAGCCATTGATACTTTGGCGTTTTATCAAAAACCGAAAATACCTAAAGGAACAATACCCGACTCGACAGCGCTTGCAAATGCTCGAAAGAACGGAGTCGATTCACTCTCTTTCTACTTGGCAAAAAAGTTCGGGTTGGACGAAAGCAGTGTAAAACAAGAGCTGAAAAATGCGCTTAAAAAGAAAAAGAAGAGGCACGTGTTATACGACAAACGGATCTCTTTCTCGGATCTGAAGGAAATCAAACAATTCCCGTTCATACGTCTAGGGAATAGTAAGAGTGGCTTTGTGGAAGAAACCTTTGTAGAACGGCAACATCCTTTCGGTACATTGGCTTCACGTACGATAGGCAATGTGTACGGTAGCCTTGACTCGGTGGGGACATCACAGGGAATGTACGGGTTGGAAATGAGATTCGACTCCTTGTTACGCGGCAAACCGGGATTGAAATCCATACGTCGTGAAGCCGGTGTATGGAGGGAAAAACCGATCATAGAAGCAGTGAATGGAATGGACATCCGATCAACGATTGATATAGAGATACAGGATATTACGGAAAAAGCCTTGCTGAATGAATTGAGGCGTACGAATGCGGAGTCGGGGACTATCATTGTTATGGAGGTAAAAACGGGTGAAATCAAAGCGATTACCAATATGGGGCGTACCTCTTCCGGTTATGGAGAAGACAAGAACAGAGCCATAGCCGATTTACTGGAACCAGGCTCTACCTTCAAAGTTGCGTCTATTATGGTCGCTCTGGATGATGGCATTTGCCGACCCGACGACAGAATTGAAACAGGAAACGGGATCTATGATTATCTAAAGAATGGAAAACCTATACGGGATCATAATGCCAACAAAGAAGGTTATCCCAATAATATTTCGGTGGAAGAAGCAATCTGGAACTCATCGAACGTAGGGGTGTCCAAAGTTATTCTGAAAGGATATGAGCACGACCCGATGAAATTTATTGACGGCCTGTACCGTATCGGTTTGATGGAAGACTTACGGATAGACATTCCCGGAGCAGGGAAACCATTCATGCATAAACCCGGTGATAAGAGCTGGTCTAAATCGTCCTTACCCTGGCTGTCGTTCGGCTACGAATCGGGGATTCCTCCCATCTATACACTGACATTTTATAATGCCATAGCCAATCAGGGGAAAATGATGCGTCCGATATTCGTCAAGGAAATTATGAGGGATGGTAAAACGGTAGAACGTTTTTCTCCTGAAGTAGTGAGGGCATCCATCTGTTCCGGCAGGACACTCAGGATTATTCAGGATATGTTATCGGGCGTAGTAGAACATGGTACGGGAAAGCCGGCTTATTCTCCCCTTATCCGTATCGCCGGCAAAACCGGTACGGCGCAAATAGCCGAGGGGGGAGGGTATAGAGGTAACGGGCATCAGGTGAGTTTTGTGGGTTATTTTCCTGCCGACCATCCGGTGTATTCCTGTATAGCCGTTATCCGCAGGCCTTCGCCTTCTTTCTATCCTTCGGGAGGTGCCATGTCGGGGAGCGTTGTGAAAAATGTGGCGGAGAAAATCTATGCCGCCCATACGAGACTGGATATACGAAAGTTGCCGGCAGATTCGCTTGCCGTCCTTTTGCCTACTTCTAAGGCTGGGGAAGAAAAGGCGTTACGACAGGTATTGGATGAGTTGGATGTAGACATAGACAGAAAAGGCGTGAAGTCACCCTGGGTGCTGGCCGTGGCTGATGACGATAAGGTGAAATTCCGCAACATAAATATCAGGGAAGGACAGGTTCCCCGTGTGATAGGTATGGGGGCTAAAGACGCTGTTTATCTGTTGGAGAATGCGGGATTGAGGGTTAATATGTCGGGAAGAGGGCGTGTGGTATCGCAGTCTATCTCGCCGGGTCAGCAGATAACTAAAGGGCATACCATAGCAATTACTTTGAGATAAAGATTATGGAACGAGCATGTAAAAAACGGTTTAAGCCAAAGGCGATGAATAAAACTTACGGCGACTTCCATGCCTACATATTTAAAAATTATTCAAATGAAACTAAGCAAATTTACAGGGGCATTGGGTTTACAGGAATGTGAGGAATGGGGCAATATTGAAATTGCCGGTATACAATCCGACTCTCGCAAGGTAACGCAGGATTCGTTGTTCGTGGCCGTAAGGGGAACCGCAGTAGATGGTCACGATTATATAGAGAGCGCCATAGATAAAGGGGCCGTTGCCGTTGTGTGTGAAGAGATTCCTGAATCCCTTCGGGGAAGGGTTGCATTTGTTGTCGTGAAAGACTCGGCGGAAGCCTTGGGATTACTCATGGCTACTTGGTACGACCATCCTTCCGGTAAACTGATCCTGGTGGGTGTGACCGGTACGAACGGGAAAACAACGGTTGCTACTCTGCTCTATGAATTATTCCGTAAACTGGGACATAAAGTGGGCTTGATTTCCACTGTTTGCAACTATATTGACACGCAAGCTGTCCCTGCTACCCACACGACTCCCGACCCTGCTACATTGCAAGGATTATTGGCAGAGATGGTAAAGGCAGGGTGTGAATATGCATTTGTAGAAGTCAGTTCACATGCCATAGACCAAAAGCGCATCAGCGGTTTATCGTTTAAGGGAGGCATATTTACGAATCTGACCCGCGACCATTTAGACTACCACAAAACGGTAGATAACTATCTGAATGCAAAAAAAGCATTTTTCGACGCTTTACCTGCTACGGCTTTTGCGCTGACAAATATAGACGATAAAACCGGCCTTGTCATGCTGCAAAACACGAAGGCAGAGAAACGGACTTACTCGCTTCGTACCCTGGCCGATTTCAAAGGAAAGATACTGGAGTTGCATTTTGACGGGATGGAATTGATTATAAACGATCGGGAAGTCGCCGTCCATTTCGTAGGCCGCTTCAATGCCTATAATCTGCTGGCTGTCTATGGAGCGGCCGTTTGCTTGGGGGCAGAACCGGAAGATATATTGGTAACACTCAGTACTCTGCATTCCGTGTCCGGACGTTTTGAAACCATTCCTTCACCGCTTGGTTATACGGCTATTGTGGACTATGCCCATACGCCGGACGCCTTAGTGAACGTGCTAAACAGCATCAAGGAAGTGATTGGGGAGAATGGATATATTATTACGGTGGTAGGTGCGGGAGGCAATCGCGATAAAGGCAAGCGTCCGATTATGGCACGGGAGGCCGTGCGTTTGAGCGACCGGGTGATACTCACCTCCGATAATCCCCGTTTTGAAAACCCCTGCGATATACTGAATGAGATGATAGCCGGACTGTCGCTTTCGGAAAAAACACAAATCTTATGTGTTGAAAACCGTGCATCGGCTATCCGTACAGCCACCTTGCTGGCAAAAAAAGGAGATGTTATTTTGATAGCCGGAAAAGGGCATGAAAATTACCAGGATATAAAAGGGGTAAAATATCCTTTCGATGACAGGGAAACCATAAGAGCTATTTTCCAAACCCAACAACAATAAAGAATAAGAACATGCTGTACTACCTTTTCACTTATTTGGATCAACTGGATTTTCCCGGAGCAGGGATGTTTAGATACGTGTCTTTCCGTTCCGGTTTAGCTCTGATTCTTTCGTTGTTTATCTCTATGGCTATCGGGAGAAAAATTATTGACAAGTTACAGCGACTGCAAATAGGTGAAACGGTGCGTAATCTGGGGTTGGAGGGACAGCTCAACAAAAAAGGTACTCCCACAATGGGGGGAGTTATCATCATTATTTCCATTTTGATTCCGGTCTTATTTTGTGCCCGCTTGAATAATATTTACCTGATATTGATGTTGGTCACTACGATATGGCTGGGCTGTATCGGTTTTGCAGACGATTATATTAAGGTTTTTCTGAAAAATAAGGGAGGACTGCAGGGACGTTTCAAAATCATCGGCCAAGTGGGATTGGGCATGATTGTCGGTCTGGTTTTATTCTTTAGCCCCGACGTAGTAATACGTGAAAACAGGGAGGTACTTAATAAAAATAATACGGTGGAACAGGTGAGGATACATTCTGAAGTAACTAAGTCGACGAAGACAACGATTCCTTTCCTGAAAAACAACAACTTCGATTATGCCTATCTCGTAAAATGGGCAGGCCCCTATCAGGATGAGGCGACCTGGATCATGTTTGTATTCGTGGTTATTTTTATTGTAACGGCCGTTTCCAACGGCGCCAACCTGACCGACGGGCTCGATGGCCTGGCCGCTGGCAGTTCGGCCATTATCGGGATTGCCTTAGGTATTCTGGCCTATATGTCGGCACATGCCGAGTTTGCCTCTTTCCTGAACATCATGTTTATCCCCGGTGCAGAGGAACTGGTGGTGTTTGCGGCAGCTTTCTTCGGCGCTACGGTTGGTTTCCTCTGGTATAATTCGTACCCCGCACAAGTCTTTATGGGCGATACGGGAAGCCTGACGTTAGGAGGAATCATTGCCGTATTTGCCATTATCATCCGGAAAGAATTGCTTATCCCGATTTTGTGTGGCGTGTTTTTGGCCGAAAGTCTTTCGGTCATGCTGCAAGTTGTTTATTTCAGGTGTACCAGAAAAAAATATGGAACGGGGAAACGTATTTTTAAAATGACTCCTTTGCATCATCATTTTCAAAAAGCGGGGAATACCGGTATAGACGCCCTCATACAAAAACCTTACAGTGTGATTCCCGAATCCAAGATTGTGGTGCGTTTCTGGCTGATTAGTATTATTCTGGCTGTCGTTACAATTGTTACGCTAAAAATGAGATGATGAATAAAAGAATCGTCATATTGGGAGCAGGCGAGAGTGGAACAGGGGCTGCCGTACTGGCCAAAGCGAAAGGTCTGGAGGTCTTTGTCTCGGATGCTTCCTTGATTAAACCGCAATATAAAGAGATGCTGAATACCCGTCGGATACGTTGGGAAGAAGGTGGACATACCGAACCTGAAATCCTTGTTGCCGACGAAATCATCAAAAGTCCGGGTATCCCCGACACAACCCCGCTGATGCTAAAAGTGATGAAGCGTGAGATCCCTGTTATCTCCGAGATTGAATTTGCCGGCCGGTACACTTCTTCCACGATGATTTGTATCACGGGAAGCAACGGAAAGACTACCACAACGAAGCTGACCTACCACATCCTCAAGCAAGCCGGGCTGGACGCAGGTCTGGCCGGAAATGTGGGCAACAGCTTAGCCCTGCAGGTGGCGGAAAGCCCCCATGAGTGGTATGTCATAGAGCTAAGCAGTTTCCAACTGGATAATATGTATGATTTCAGGGCGCATATTGCCGTCCTGCTGAATATAACACCCGATCATCTGGATCGGTATGACCACAGGATGCAAAATTATGTGGATTCGAAATTCCGTATCATACGGAATCAAACAGCGGAAGATGCCTTTATCTTCTGGAATGACGACCCGGTAATCTCTAAGGAGATCGCACAACGCCCCCCGGTAGCCGCCCGCTATCCTTTCGCGGAAACATTCCGGGAAGGCGTAAAAGGATACGTAAAAAACAAGCAATTGGTTATTGACACAAGTAATGGTTTATTTATCATGGAACAAGATTTATTGGCTTTGACAGGTACTCACAACCTGTATAATTCGTTGGCATCCGGAATCGCGGCCAAAATAGCGGATATTCACAACGAGCAGATCCGCGCCTCGCTGAGCGATTTTACCGGTGTAGAGCATCGTCTGGAAAAAGTAGTCCGCGTACGCGGAGTGGACTACATCAATGATTCGAAGGCGACGAACGTAAACTCCTGCTGGTATGCGCTGAAAAGCATAAATACCCCGCTGGTGCTTATCCTTGGAGGAACAGACAAGGGGAATGACTATGCAGAAATAGACGAACTGGTGAAGCAAAAAGCGCGCGCCCTGATCTTTCTCGGTGCCGACAACACGGCGCTGCACAACTTCTTCGATGGAAAAGTTCCTCTTATTGAAGATGCCCGTTCTATGGAAGAAGCCGTGTCGAAAGCATACCGGCTGGCTGAAAAGGGTGATACGGTGCTGCTCTCTCCCTGCTGCGCCAGTTTTGACCTTTTCAAAAATTACGAGGACAGGGGAAATCAGTTTAAAGCCTGTGTGCGCAATTTATAAAGAACAAAGCACGAAGGAACGAAAAGATGAACCTGGCCAATAAACTGTTTAAAGGCGACACGGTGATATGGATTATATTCATGTTGCTTTGCCTGATCTCCGTCATTGAAGTATTCAGCGCCACCAGCACCCTTGCGTATAAAGACGGGAATTACTGGGGGCCGATTATCCGCCACGCCAGTTTCCTTTTAGGAGGTTTTCTGCTGATTCTGGTGATACACAATATACCCTGCCGATTTTTTTCCGCCCTTATTGCGCTGTTGCCTGTCTCGATCGTTTTACTGGCATATACGCTGGTCTTCGGGAAAGAAATCAACGACTCAAATCGCTGGATGGTTCTATTCGGAATCAGTTTTCAGCCTTCGGAAGTTGCCAAACTCTCGTGCATTGTCTATGTTTCCTTCCTGCTAAGCAGGAGGAATATGTTTACGGACACGCAGATATTCAAATATATCCTGATTGGAGTCTTTTCCATCTGCGCACTGATTTTTTCGGAGAACTTTTCTACCAGCATCATCATTTTCCTTGTTTGTTTTCTGATGATGTTCATTGGTCGGGTTTCCCTGAAAAAGATGGGGATTCTGTCTCTTCTCCTGCTGTCGGTTGCCGTACTCTCCTTCTCTCTCCTGCATACACTTCCCGACGAGACAGTGAACCGCTATGATATCCTGGCAAAAATAAAGCACCGCACGGAAAAACTGTTCAAAGAATCCCCCCCGCTGGATGCTAAAACATATAAGGTCGACGATTACAACCGTCAGGAAACCTACGCCAAGATAGCCATAGCCAACGGCGGACTGGGAAAGCTCCCCGGACACGGACAGCAGCGGGATACCTTGCCGCAGGCGTATTCGGATTTTATTTACGCCATCATCATAGAAGAAATGGGCATTATTGTAGGATTGGGCGTTCTGTTCCTCTATGTCGTGTTGATGATACGGGTAGGAGTGATTGCGAACAAGTGCGACAAGCTTTTCCCTAAATTTCTGGTTCTGGGATGCGGCCTGCTGATAAGCATCCAGGCATTGGCCAACATGGGCGTAGTAGTCGGCCTGTTTCCCGTCACCGGACAGCCTTTGCCGCTTGTGAGCCGCGGAGGAACTTCCACGCTGATTACCAGTCTTTACTTCGGGATTATTTTAAGCATAAGCCGCTACGGAGCAGGAATGGGAGATGAGGAAGAGGAGGAGGAAACGATAGAGGAAGACGAAAAAGCGGATCCGGTAAAACTTGAAACAGATACAAACGTATGAAACAATCCTGTCGAATCATCATCAGCGGAGGAGGAACGGGAGGGCATATCTTCCCGGCCATTGCCATTGCCAACACGCTGAAAGCACGCTGCCCCGACGCCGAAATACTCTTTGTAGGAGCCGACAGCCGGATGGAAATGGAGCGGGTGCCGGCGGCCGGATACCGGATTGTGGGACTGCCCGTAAGCGGACTGGATCGCACGCATCCGCTGAAAAACATCCACGTCGTCATCCGGCTGATAAAAAGCCTTCGCCTGGCCAAAAAACTTGTCCGCGAATTTAATCCCGACATCGCCGTCGGAGTGGGCGGATACGCGGCCGCCCCCACCTTGTGGGCCGCCGCACGGCAGCGGATTCCCATCCTCATCCAGGAACAAAATTCGTATGCAGGGCTTACCAACAAACTCCTGGCAAGGAAAGCGGAGAGGATTTGCGTAGCATACGGAGGGATGGAAGCTTTCTTTCCAGCCGACAGAATCGTCGTCACCGGCAATCCGGTACGCAAAGACCTGGAAGAAACAGCCGGCAGAAGGTCGGAGGCGCTGGCCTTCTTTGGCCTTTCTCCGGAAAAAAAAACAATCCTGGTGACAGGCGGCAGCCTGGGAGCCCGCACGGTGAACTGCAGTATATGGGAGCATCTGGACGCGCTCTCGGACGCCGGCATACAGCTCATCTGGCAAACAGGACGCGTCTACTACGGAGAAGCCCGGAAGCGCCTGGAAGCACACCGGGAGAATAAGTCCTTCCGCTGTGCTGATTTTATTACCCGTATGGACTACGCCTATGCCGCCGCCGATCTGGTGATCTCGCGCGCCGGAGCCGGCGCCATCTCCGAACTCTGTCTGCTGGCAAAGCCGGCGATACTGGTGCCCTCCCCCAATGTGGCGGAAGACCATCAGACCAAAAACGCCCAAGCTTTGGTAGAACAAGGGGCGGCGATTCTCGTTCCCGACAGGGACGCCGGGCAGCGCCTGGTGCCCCGGGCGCTGGAAATAGTGCACGACGACGCACGCCTGCTTGAGCTGAGCCGCCGCATCGCCTCCCTGGCGCAGCATCACAGCGCCGAACGTATTGCAGACGAAGTCTTACGCATCATAAACAAAACATAGTAACACCATGGATATACACCGCATAAAAGCCGTCTACTTTATAGGCGCCGGAGGCATCGGAATGAGCGCCCTGATACGCTATTTCCTTTCCAAAGGGAAGCGCGTGGCCGGCTACGACCAAACGCCTTCCGGCCTGACGGAACAGCTCAACCGGGAAGGCGCCTCCATCCACTATACCGACGACGACACCCTGATTCCCGAACTCTTCCGCATCCCGGAGCACACCCTGGTGGTGTATACGCCGGCCGTCCCGGACTCGCATACGGAGCTGGCCTGGTTCCGCTCCATGCACTTCGAGGTGATGAAGCGGGCGCAGGTACTGGGCTGCATCACCGCAGCCTCCCGCGGGCTTTGCGTGGCCGGCACGCATGGAAAGACCACGACCTCTTCCATGGCAGCGCACCTGCTGAAGCAGTCCGCCATCGACTGCAGCGCCTTCCTGGGAGGTATCCTGAAGAACTCCGGCAGCAATCTGATGCTCTCGGACAAAAGCGACCTCACCGTGGTAGAGGCCGACGAATACGACCGTTCCTTCCACTGCCTCACACCCTTCATGGCCGTGATTACGTCCGCCGACCCCGACCATCTCGATATCTACGGAACGCCGGAAGCCTATCGCGAAAGTTTTGAACACTTCACCTCCCTGATTCGCCCCGACGGCTGTCTGATTATGAAGAAGGGGATCCCCGTGACGCCCCGCCTGCAGCCCGGAACCCGCCTGTATACCTACTCCGGAACGGAGGAGGGAGATTTTCACGCGGAAAATATCCAAATCGGAGACGGACGGATCTCCTTCGATTTCGTAGCCCCCGGCGCCCGCATCGAAAGTATACGCTTGGGAGTGCCCGTCAAGGTAAATATCGAAAACGCCGTCGCCGCAATAGCCCTGGCATACCTCAACGGCGTAACGGCCGGCGAAATAAGGACAGCCATGGCTTCCTTCCAAGGCGCCGGGCGACGCTTCGACGTGCATTTGGACCGAAACGGCATCGTCTTGATTGACGATTACGCCCACCACCCCGCAGAACTCCGCGAAAGCATCCTGTCGGTAAGGGAACGCTATGCCGGACGGAACATCACCGGCATCTTCCAGCCACACCTCTATTCCAGAACGCGCGACTTTGCCGCCGATTTCGCCGAAGCCCTTTCCCTGCTCGACAGGCTGTTCCTGCTCGACATCTATCCCGCACGCGAGGAACCCCTGCCGGGCGTCACGTCCGGGATGATTTTCGACGGCGTCACCATCCCCGACAAAACCCTCTGCACCAAGGAAGAGTTGCTCCCCATCATGGCCGCCGGTACCTTCGAGGTGGTACTGATGCTCGGCGCCGGCGACATAGACCGGCTCGTGGAACCCGTCAAACAGATACTGAATCCATGAAAGCAATCCGGATCCTCTCCGTCCTGACGGCAGCTATCCTGCTCGGCTACCTGGTGCTGACAGCCCTGTTTTTTCAGAAATCCAGGCGAGGAGGCCTCTGTACAGAGCTGATCGTCGAGGTGAGAGACAGCAGGAAGGCGCGTTTCATCTCCGAAGCCGGCATGGTGGCCACCCTCAAGCAGACCGGACTCTATCCGGTGGGACGGATGATGGACGGCATCAATACGGAACAAATGGAAAAGGAACTGATCCGGAACGACATGATCGACCGCGTGAATATCTATAAAACCCCCTCCGGCATTGTCCGGATAGACGCATGGCAGAAAACGCCCCTCATGCGCGTGATGAGCGCCGACGGAGACTTCTATATCGACAGCCGCGGAAGCCTGATGTCCGTAAGCCGCCATTACGCAGTGCACGTCCCCGTAGCCGGCGGATACGTAGGAAAAGAGTTTGCAAAGACCGAATTATACGAATTTGCATTATTTTTGCAGGAAAATGAATTCTGGAACAATCAGATTGAGCAGATTTACGTGCATCCCGACCGCGACGTCGAACTGGTACCGCGCGTCGGCGAACACCGCATCCTGCTGGGGCCGATGGACAATTTCAGAGAAAAACTGGAGAACCTCCGCCTCTTTTACCGGCAGGCCATGCCCAAACTGGGATGGGGGAAATACCGTATCATCAATTTGAAATTCAAAAACCAGATAGTGTGTACTAAAAAATAAACAGACATGGCATACACCAACTTTATCGCAGCAATTTATCTGGGCACCTCCCGCATCACCGGGATTGTAGGCCGGAACGACGCCGGAACGCTCACGGTCATCGCCTACGAAACAGAAGCGGCCGCCGGCTCCATCATCCGGGGATGCGTACACAACGTCAAGGAAGCAGCCGCCCGCATCAGGCGCGTCATCCAGAAACTGGAACTCCGCATACCCGGCAGCCGAATCGAAAAGGTGTATGTCGGAACCGGCGGACAATCCATCCGTTCGGTAGAACGTAGCGTTTCCCTGACGCTCGAAGCCGAAAGCATCGTGACGGAAGAAATATTGGACAGACTCTACCGCGAATGTAGCGCTTGTCTGCCCGACGGACAGGATGTGCTCTCCATCCTGCCTTCGGCTTGTTTTCTCGACGGACGGATGGAAACGGAACCCGTCGGCGTAGCCTGCTCCCGCATCGAAGCCCGCTACAACCTGATCGTAGCCCGCCCTTCGGTACGCAAGCTCATCGCCAAATGTATGGAGTTTGCCGGAAGAGGACTGGCCGGAATCGCCGTATCGCCCCTCACGCTGGCCGACGTCGTGCTGAGCGAAGGAGAGAAAAACAGGGGATGCGCCCTGATCGACTTCGGAGCCGGAGTAACCTCGCTCTCCGTCTATAAAAACGGACGCCCGGCCTATCTCTGCGTCATCCCCCTGGGAAGCAATCTGATTACACGCGACATCGAAGACTTTCTCAAAATAAGCGAACCGGAGGCCGAAGCGCTCAAGCGCAAGTACGGCAACGCCCTGGCGAACCGGGACGACACCTCCACCTTCCAGATCAACCAGGAACAGACGGGACCCCTGTCGGTGAAAATCGCAGACTTCAACGAAGTCGTCACAGCCCGGCTGCAGGAAATCCTCGAAAACGTATACGACAAACTGGAAAGCGCCGTCGAACTGAAAGCCCTCCGCGCCGGAATCATCATCACCGGAAAAGCCGCCAATATGGAAAACCTTACGGCCCTCATCTACGACCGCCTCCGCACAGACGTCCGCTACGCCACCCTGCGCGAAGACCTGACCGTCAAAATCAACAGCCCGGAAGCCCACCCCGACGGCGTGGCGCTCGGACTGCTCCTGCAGGGACAAGCAAACTGCGCAGCCCCCCTGCCGACCCCGCCACAGCCCGTCCCCCCCCCCGCTCCGGCCCCACCGCCACCGCCACCACCGGTAGTAAAGGCCGAAGAACCCCCCGCAGCAAAGGAATCCCCCGCCCCGCCGAAAAAGAAAAAAAAGAAGCTCGGAGACGGTTTAGGAAACTTTGTAGGAAGACTGTTCGACGAACCATAAAACAGCAACAACAATGAATACATCCACATTAGAATTCGATCTGCGGCGCGACGAACCGAAAATCATCAAGGTAATCGGAGTCGGAGGAGGTGGCGGAAACGCCGTCTCCCACATGTACCGCAAAGGCATACACGATGTATCCTTTCTGCTCTGCAACACCGACAAGCAAGCGCTCAAATGCTCCGACGTGCCGAACCAGCTCGTCCTCGGCGAATCCATCACCAAAGGACTCGGCTCCGGAAACAAACCCATGAAGGCACGCGAAGCCGCACTGGAAAGCGAACAGGAAATAACCGACTGCCTGAAAGACGGAACACAGATGGTCTTCGTCACAGCCGGAATGGGAGGAGGCACCGGCACCGGGGCAGCGCCCGTAGTGGCCGGCATCGCAAAAAAAATGGACATCCTCACCGTAGGCATCGTCACCATCCCCTTCAAATTCGAAGGACGACCCAAAATCCTCCAGGCGCTCAAAGGAGTCGAGGAAATCCGCCGCAACGTAGACGCGCTCCTGGTCATCAACAACGAACGCCTCCGCGAAATATACCCCGACTGGACCATGCTCAACGCCTTTGCCAAAGCCGACGAAACCCTCACCGTCGCCGCCAAAAGCATAGCCGAAATCATCACCCTCCCCGGACTCATCAACACCGACTTCGCCGACGTCAACACCACCATGAAAGACGGAGGCGTAGCCCTCATCAGCAACGGATACGGCGAAGGAGAGCGCCGCGTGCAGATGGCCATCAACGATGCACTCCATTCGCCACTGCTGAACAACAACGACATCTTCACGGCACAGAAAATCCTCTTCAACATCTCCTTCAGCGAATCGGCCGAACTGCTGATGGAAGAAATGGACGAGGTGGACAACTTCATGGCAAAATTCAACGACAACATCGAAGTAATCTGGGGCACCTCCATCGACAGCACACTGGGAAAACGAGTCAAAATGACCATCCTCGCCACCGGATTCGGACTCGAAGCCATCCCCGAAGTCAGCCAGGCGCAGCAAAAGGAAATGGACGACCTCCTCGGAGCCTACTACTCCGCCCCCGGAGGCAGCGCCACCCGCAGCCGCCCCGCCATCCTCTCCGCCGACGAACTGGACGACGACCGCCTCATCGCACTCCTCGAAGAACACCCCGCCTACAACCGCGACCCCAAACTGCTCGCCAACTACCGCGCCGAAGCCGGGAAGAACGCTTCAGGAACCCCCAAAAACCCGGGACCTGCCGACCGGAACCCCGCAGGCCCCGTCATCAGCTTTTAAAATAATCCAACACATAACACCATACATCCATGAATCTATTCGAACAAGTAAGCGAAGACATCAAAGCAGCCATGCTGGCCAAAGACAAAATACGCCTGCAAGCCCTGCGCGGAATCAAAAAAGAGTTCCTCGAAGCCCGTACAGCCAAAGGAGGAAACGGCGAACTGCCCGACACGGCAGCCATCCCCATCCTGCAGAAGATGGTAAAGCAGCGCAAAGAAAGCGCCTCCATCTACACCGCCCAGGGACGCCCCGAACTGGCCGAAGGCGAACTGGCCGAAGTAGCCGTCATCGAGACCTACCTCCCCCGTCAGTTCTCCCCCGGCGAACTCGAAATGGCCGTCCGCCTCCTCATGCAGCAAACCGGAGCCCACGGCCCCCAGGACATGGGCAAAGTCATGCCCATCGCCACCAAAGCGCTGGCCGGCAAAGCCGAAGGACGCGCCATCGCCGAAACCGTCAAACGCCTCCTGCTCGGAAAATAAACACCCCCGCAGAGCAAAGCCGGCCTCGCAGCGAACCACCGGGCAATCCGGAAGTCCACGAGGCCGCCTCTCCATTCGGAAACAAACTTTAATATTCAGTAAATACAAACGGTCATGAAACACCTTCTTTTACTCCTTGCCATGACCCTAATCCCCGCCACAACACTCAGCATCGGAGGAACAGTAGCAATGGACGGACGCCCCCGGATGTTTGAAGACCAAAACGTCAGCCGGGCAGTGATCGAAGAAGGCGTGACAACGGTCTTTGCCTACGCTTTCTCCGGCTTCCGGCATCTGACCTCCGTCAGCATCCCCGGCAGCGTAAAAAGTATCGGGGAACGGGCATTCGGAAGTTGCAGCAACCTGGCCTCCGTCGTCATTCCCGGCAGCGTGACAAGCATCGGAAAAGGCGCCTTCGAACATTGCGGGCATCCGACGTCCGTCCACATTCCCGAAGGCCTGCTCAGTATCGGAAGCTCGGCATTTTCCAATTGCAGCAGCCTGACGGATGTAAGCGCCGGATGGACCGAGCCACCCTTCATCTACGAAGATGTGTTTGGAAACGCGCCCCTCGCCACCCTTCACGTCCCTGCCGGCACGGAAGCCCTTTACCGGGCAACCGATGGATGGAAACGTTTCGGAACAATTGTGGCCGGTGCAGGAGCAGGCCTTGTGTCGCCCTCCGCCTCCCCTTACGTGCATTGCGACCGGGGCATCCTGACCGTCTTCTCCCCGCAAGCCGGGCGAATTTCAGTCTATTCCGTCAGCAGCTCGCTGCTTTACCGGACGCAGAAAGGCGCAGGCGCAGCCACCTTCCCCATCGGCCATCTCCCCAAAGGCATCCTGATCGTAAAAGACAGCAGCGGATGGGCAGGGAAAACAATGAACAATCTACAGTGAACAGTGAAGAACGAACAGTGACTAAGCAATAACCGACTATATTCATTCATAGCTGCTTTTTCTAAAACCTCACTGCCCCGCCTGCCGACCCGAAAGAAAAGGTCGGAACACCGGGGCGGAGAGGTTTTCCTCTCTCCCCCTTACGGAACGCTTACCAGCCCAATATCGCTCCACGGCCCCCTTTCGGCAAACCGGAAAGATCCGTCGCTGTTTTTTGTCATATCCTTGGATATACTGCCAAATATGCTTCTATCCTCCTTGAACGGGGAGGAACCGGGGGGAACGGGGAGGGGCGAACGCAATTGCCTTGAGGGATTGTATCGAAATCGTAACTCCCCTGCAATAGCCCTGTAATTTTCATCCCGTTCTTTTGCCGGACAATTCAATAAAGAAAAAAGAAATGATGACACACTCTGCTTTCAGATGTTTGATGAAGCTCGGCATTGCTTCCGCCGGATTGCTGGCCGCCGCCTGTATGGAAGCCTACGCTTTTCCGGTCGGCAGCGAAATGCGGCGGGAAACCATGCAGGTACGGGCAAAAAAACAAATCTCCGGA
>JAISMW010000041.1 GCA_031276545.1 Tannerellaceae bacterium | reverse complement strand
AATTTACTTTTCATAGACAGGCTGAAAAAATATTTTGTGATGGACATGAAAAGTAACCGTCTGTGCCTGTTTTCCACGCAGGACAGGAACAGGGGAGGGTGGAGAAGTTTGGATAAATTGCCGCTACCGTCGGGACAGGCCGTCAAAGTTTGGATAAAAGACCTTGCCATAGAAGTTCTTTTATCCAAATTCGTCTTTACAAACAAAGACGGTTCCACGGGAGAAATGTACCTGGTAAGCAACGATTTGACACTTTCTGCCAACGATTTCCAAACACATATGCCTGGAAGGAACTGGAGGCTATCAAATATTATGAACTTGCGTAACATGAGTTGATAAATTGCGCCCTCAAAACAAAAAATATTTATTCTATGGTTGGTACGCTGGTGAATGCGGCTGCTATTATTGCAGGGAGCAGCATAGGTTTAGTGTTCAGGAAAAGTTTGCCTGAGAAATATCAGGATGTGTATTTTCAGGCTGTCGGGCTTTTTACGATGTTGCTGGGTGTGAAGATGGCGATGGATATTGCTTCGCCTTTGCTTGTTGTCCTTAGTCTTGTGCTGGGCGGACTTGCCGGTACAAGGATGCGGCTCGAAAGAAGGGCTGAACAGTTGGGCGATTACATCAAGGCAAAAACACGGTTGAAGAATGACCGTTTTACGGAAGGACTCATCACCGCCTTCCTGCTCTTCTGCATGGGATCGATGACGATTGTAGGGGCGATAGAGGAGGGCTTCGGCAGGACGTCCGACCTGCTGCTCACCAAGTCGGTGATGGATTTCTTTTCGTCCGTCATGCTGGCGTCGGGACTGGGTGTCGGCGTTCTTTTTTCGAGTATTCCCGTGCTCTTGTTTCAGGGCGGCATCACGCTGCTGGTATCCATCGCGGGGAAAGATATTCCGGGCGAGATCATTTCCGAAATCACCGTGGTGGGCGGCATCATCCTGATAGGCTTAAGCATCCATCTGCTGAAGATAAAAAAGATGGAAATCGTCAACCTGCTGCCCGCCCTGGTGTTTATCTGCCTGTTCGTGTGGCTGAGGCTGCACTTTGCCCTGTGAGGCGCGTTTGCACCTGTCGCCGATTATGTGTAATATTGCCCCGCGCAATGCTATCCAAACTATCTTGTCTTACAATTTTAAACAGTTTTTATATGTTCAGTAAAGAAATCTATACAGCCCGCAGGGCTAAGCTGAAGCAATCCGTCGGTTCGGGTTTGCTGTTGTTTTTAGGAAATAACGAGTCCGGAATGAATTATGCCGATAATACCTATCCTTTCCGGCAAGACTCCACTTTTCTGTATTTCTTCGGATTGCCATACGCCGGCCTGAATGCCGTGATTGACATCGACCGCGACAGGGAAATCATTTTCGGCGACGAGCTTACCATGGACGCCATCGTATGGATGGGCACCCAGCCCAGCCTCAGGGAAAAAGGCGAAAGCGTAGGCATCGCCGACATCCGTCCGTCCGGAGAAATCGCCGCATACCTGGCCGGGCAGAAAGCAGGCGCTGTGCACTATCTGCCGACCTATCGCGCCGAACACCAGGTGAAACTGTTCTCCTGGCTGAACGTACGTCCGGGCGACGAGAAACCCTCCGTCTCCTTCATACAGGGCGTCGTAAACCAGCGGAACTACAAAAGCGCGGAAGAAATAGTGGAAATAGACAAGGCCTGCACCGTAACGGCCGACATGCACCTGACGGCCATGCGCATGGTGCGTCCGGGTATACGGGAATGCGAAGTGGCCGCCGCCGTGGCGGAAGTGGCGTATTCCGGCAACTACCGGCTTTCGTTTCCCATCATTGCCACCATCAACGGGCAGACGCTCCACAATCATGAGCACGGCAACCTGATTAAAAGCGGAGATATGCTGCTGCTGGATGCCGGAGCCGAAACGGAAATGGGCTATGCCGGCGATATGTCGTCCACCATCCCCGCCGATTCGAAGTTCACCCCGCGGCAAAAGGAGATATACGATATAGCCGTAGCCTCGCACGAGGCTGCCGTAGCCGCCCTTCGTCCGGGCGTACTGTTTGAAGACGTGTACGACCTCTCGGCACGGGTCATTATGGAAGGTCTGAAAGGGCTGGGATTTGTGAAAGGCGATCCGGCCGAAGCCGTCAGGGCCGGTGCACATGCGCTGTTCTTCCCCTGCGGACTGGGACACATGATGGGGCTGGATGTACACGATATGGAGAACCTCGGCGAAGTCTATGTCGGCTACGGAGGACGTCCCAAAAGCGCCCAGTTCGGACGCAAATCGCTCAGGCTGGGACGGAAACTGGAACCCGGCTTTGTCCTGACCATCGAACCGGGCATCTACTTTATACCCGAACTGATTGACCTGTGGCGCAGCCGGCAGGAGTTTGCCGAGTTTATCAACTACGAAAAAGTAGCCACCTGCAAAGACTTCGGCGGCATCCGCAACGAAGAAGATTATCTGATTACCGAAACGGGCGCCCGTCTGCTGGGCAAGAAAATACCCCTCCACACACACGAAGTGGAAGCATTGCGGTAAAAAACAGGAACAAGCCGGGCAGCCCTGCCCGGCTTTTATTCATAATTATTACTACCTTTGTGCGATTTGAAAACAATCATATTCATAATTAAATACATTAAAATTTATGGAAATCGTAAAAGTATTAGGCAGAGAGATTTTAGATTCGCGTGGAAACCCTACCGTAGAAGTGGATGTACTCCTGGCTTCGGGAGCATTCGGCCGGGCAGCCGTTCCTTCGGGAGCTTCTACCGGCGAGAATGAAGCCATTGAACTGCGTGACGGCGACAAAAAACGTTACGGAGGAAAAGGCGTACTCAAAGCCGTAGAGAACGTAAACAAAGTGATTGCCCCGGCTCTTACCGGACTGAACGCTTTAAACCAGCGTGAAATAGATGCTAAACTGCTTGAACTGGACGGAACGAAAACAAAGTCCAAATTGGGCGCAAACGCCATGCTCGGCGTCTCGCTGGCAGTAGCCAAGGCAGCCGCCAATCTGCTGGACGTGCCCCTTTACCGCTACATCGGAGGAAGCAATGCATACGTGCTGCCCGTTCCGATGATGAACATCATCAACGGAGGTTCGCACTCGGATGCACCGATTGCCTTCCAGGAATTTATGATTCGCCCCGTAGGCGCTCCCAGTTTCAGCGAAGGACTCCGCATGGGAGCCGAAGTCTTCCATGCACTCAAGAAAGTACTGCACGACCGCGGACTCAGTACGGCCGTAGGCGACGAAGGAGGTTTCGCTCCCACGCTGGAAGGCACCGAAGATGCGCTCAACTCCATCCTTTCGGCCATCAAGGCCGCCGGATACGAACCGGGAAAAGACGTAACCATTGCCCTGGACTGCGCAGCTTCCGAATTTTATGACGAAGGCGTATACGACTATACAAAGTTCGAAGGAAGCAAAGGCGCCAAACGTTCGGCCAAAGAACAGGTGGATTACCTGGCCGGACTGGTAGCCAAATACCCCATCGACTCCATCGAAGACGGTATGGACGAAGGAGACTGGGAAGGCTGGAAACTGCTGACCGACGCCATCGGATCGAAATGCCAACTGGTGGGCGACGACCTGTTTGTCACCAACGTGGAATTTCTGAAGAAAGGCATCGAAAGCGGCTGCGCCAACTCCATCCTCATCAAGGTAAACCAGATCGGGACGCTCACCGAAACGCTCAATGCCATCGAAATGGCGCACCGCAACGGCTATACCTCCGTCACCTCGCACCGCTCAGGAGAAACCGAAGACTCCACCATCGCCGATATCGCCGTAGCAACCAACTCCGGACAAATCAAAACCGGCTCGCTGAGCCGCTCCGACCGTATGGCGAAATACAACCAGTTGCTCCGCATCGAAGAAGAACTCGGAAACCTGGCCGTGTACGGATACAGGAAATATACCCGGTAAGGCATCCATCACATCCGGCAAACAAAGCAGAAGGAGGAAAGCGGTTTCGTTTTCCTCCTTCTTTCGTTCTGTCTCTCTGCAAAAAAACGTGAGTTCGACTTAAGAAGTAAGCGTTACCATGGCTTCGGCTCCTCAGAGAAGGAGGTGCGTTGCATGTATCCCCAGTTCATATATGCGCCGGAGGCAAAAAAGAATTTTTACTCCCGGTGCATATAGGTACTGGAGGCAAAATAAAAAAAATAGACCCGGTGCATATAGGTACCGGAGGCAAAATAAAACTTTTAGACCTTGTGCATATAGTCACTGGCAGTAAAATAAAACTTTTACCTCCGGTGACTATATGCACAAGGAGCAAAATAAAACTTTTACCTCCGGTGACTATATGTACAAGGAGCAAAATAAAATTTTTACCTCCGGTGACTGTATGCACTGGGAGCAAAATAAAATTAATGAATATCGTATTGCATACCTAACAAGAAATTACTAACTTTGGTGGCTATAATAAAGATGGCTATTGATATGAATCTATTGAATTTCAGTGCAACATTTCCGGACGAATCAAGT
>JAISMW010000008.1 GCA_031276545.1 Tannerellaceae bacterium | reverse complement strand
CTTTCCGTCAACGGTTATCCGGCAAAAAAGTGGGATTAATCCGTTGGCTTTCCGTTTGTCTCTTTTCAGGTAAAAGAGCACCTTAAATGTACTTCGCATTACTCAAATTTTTAAATTACAAAATTACTGTACTTATCTCAATTTGAGTTTCATGCAACACAGACAATATCAGACGGTTGCCGGACAATTTCGGACAAATTCATATCCCTTTTGACCTGTTTTTTGAAGGGGTACGATTTGGGTTACAAACTTTGTCCTTTTATGTCCTTTTTATGCCTGTATCCCAAGCCAAAAACAATCTGAAAAGCATCTTATCTGTTTGAAATTATGCCTTTTGTCTTATCTCTGTCTTACTTTGTCTGCATAGCCTGTTTTCAGTGAAAGTACCGGAGGGACGTCGTCTGCCTTACTTGTTTTGTTCGGTTGATTCATCTACTTTTGCCCGGAATCACCCTAAAATATGGCATAATGGATTTAATAGAAATTGGAAAACAGATTCGCGCGAAGCGTAAGGAGTTGAACGTGGATCAGATTACGTTTGCTGCGATGTCCCATATCGGCGTCGCTGCGCTTGGCCGCCTGGAACGCGGTACGGGAAATCCCCGTTTTCAGGTGCTGCACCGTGTGCTGCAGACGGCCGGGCTTGAGATTACCGTGAAATGACCGGACGGGTGCGGGCTGCGTTCAGAGATGGGGGCTTTCGAATCCTAATTTCCGGAGGCCGCGCTGAATGTCGGGATGGCTCATGAACAGGTTCCAGAGAAGCCGGCTCCGGAAGTTCTCGATCATAACCGGTACGGGTCCCTGGTCTATGGCCAGGTAACGCTGAGGGAACCACTGCTCCGTTTCGCTGAAGCCATCGTAGAATCCGTATTCGCCCCATACCTTGCCGCCTTGCCGGAAGAGATGGCGTATGACTTTGAGGGATTCTTCCGGCGTATAGACAATAGACGATATGGCGGCGGTAGGCGAAATGACGCCTCGGTCGTTTGCCTCTTCGGGGGCGTGGGCGGCGTAACCCTGAGGGGAATATCCGGCCGTCAGTCCCCAGCAGTCTTCTCCGTACCCGGCGTAGCCTTTGGGATTGCGCACGCAGTATGCGCGGTTGATCAGGGTATAGTTTGTCATTTCCCGGAAGTAGTCGGCATAGCGGTCTTTCAGCCCGTTGGGGTTTAAGCCGAGAAACGAATAGTGCGCCCAGAAGAGCGGCCCGGCCTGGGTACCCTGGTAGCGCATCTGCAGCCGGAAACCTTCCACGGTATGGGGGTCGATGATGTTCCCCTCTTCTGCCCATCCTTTGTGATAGACTTCCGGTGGTATTCCATGGGTAGGCGAAGCGGCCGCCAGCACATACATGATGAGACATTCGTTGTATCCGTGCACGGGGAAATTCATTTCCCAGCCATACGAAGGGCTCCAGTGCCAGTAGAGCACGTCCTGCCCGTTGCGGTACCAGTCCCATTCGACTTTTCTCCAGAGTACATCTATGCGTTCGGCGACTGCCTGTTCGGCCTCCGAACCGTCGGCATAATACCGGTATGCGGCGAGCAAACCTTGGAAGAGGAAGGCTGTTTCCACGAGGTCGCCTCCGTTGTCTTTTGTTCCGAAAGGTTTTACCTGTCCGGTTTTTCCGTCTATCCAGTGGGGGAAAGCGCCGTGGAAGGTATCGGCCTGTTCGAGGAATCCCACGATTCGTTCCATGCGTTCGAGTCCCTGCTCTCCGGAGATATATCCCCGTTCGATGCCGGCCAGCAGCGCCAGGATGCCGAAGCCGCTGCCTCCGGTGGTGACGATATCGCGGTCGTTGTCGGGATACACTCCGTCTATATGGATACGTTCGCGCGCCAATCCGCTGTTCGGTTCGGCTCCGTCCCAGAAATAATTGAACGTGCGCCGTTCGACGGTGTCCAGCAGTTCTTCGTCGGACAGGGTGGCGGAAGGATGGTTTTCGCTTTGTGTTTTATCTCTTTTACAGCCTGCAAACAGGGTGAGGACGAGCAGGGAGGAGCATAAAAGGTAATGTGTTGTCATCATATTGTGTATTGTTACGGTAAATACATGATTCGGCCGATTACGGACGGATGAACGTGTCCCGTACCATTCGCTGTATATCCGGGTCTTTCATGAAGAGGTTCCAGATAAGGCCGGTCCGGTAATTCTCGATCATCACAGTGACGGGAGCCTGATTCAGCCCCATGTAGATGGGGGCGCACCAGTTCTCGTTCAGGTTGAATGCATCCCTGAATCCGTATTCTCCCCAGAGGAAATGGCCGTAGTTGCGGTAATAATTTTTCAGGGCCTGCATAGCTTGTTCGGGCAGGTAGGGGAAAGAAGCCAGCGCTCCCGTCGGCGCCATTGTGCCCACGTCGTGGTGGAGTACCGGTTCGGCGGCGCGGTATCCCCAGGGGCCGTCGCTTGCCGTCATTCCCCAGGAACCGGGGCCGAAGCCTTGATTGTTTTTGGGATTTTCCACGCAGTAACGGTAGTTGATAAGGGCGATATTCCGGAAGTTGTCGAAATAGTCCCTGCTTACGTAGCGGTCCTTGATGCCGTGCGGATTAAATCCCATATAGGAGTAGTGCGTAAAGAATAAAGGGCCTCCGTTGGATACGCCGACGTCCAGTTTGACACCCCTGTACGTATTGCCGTTGGCGTACATCGAACCGTCCCGTGTTTCTCCCCAGCCGGCCCGGTAGTCCTGCGCCATTTGCTCAAGGCCGGCCCATCCGGTGTAATACATCTCTTTGTCCACGCCGTGTGTCGGCGAAGCGATGGCCAGGAGATAGGTAATCATGGTTTCGTTCCATCCGATGAGCGGGTGGCTGATGATCCATTCCTGGTCGGGCGACCAGTGCCAGTAGAGGTAATGGCTGTCGGGTGTTTTTTTAAACCAGCTCCATTCGACCTCTTCCCATAGGCGGGTGATGCTTTCGCGGATGTAAGTTTCATCGGCCGTATTCCGGTTGAAATACCGGCGTGCGGCGATCAGTCCCTGAAACAGGAAAGAGGTTTCCACCAGGTCGGCTCCATTATCGCGCTGCCCGAAATAGGGTTCCACCCCGGCCGCAGGGCCATCCATAAAATGAGGGTATGCGCCGTGGAAGCGGTCAGCCCTTTGCAGGAAATCCACTATTTTTTTGAAGCGGGCAACGGATTCGTCCCGGCTGACAAATCCCCGTTCCGTACCTGCAAGTATGGCCATGATGCCGAAGCCGGAAGCGCCGGAGGCGATCATATTCCGACGTCCCGGAATATTCTCGAGCGCCAGTCCGGAATGGGGTTCGGCGCCTTCCCAGTAATAGCGGAAGGAAGCCTCCTGTACCATCGTGAGCAGTTCGTCGTCGCTCATCATGCGGGTTGTGGCGCGTACTGCGGGCGAAGGTTTTCCCTCGGCATAGTCGCTGTTCACGCACACAATTTGATACTGGAACGTGCCTGTCCGGCCGGTATAGTCGGCGTACCGTCCCGCTTCGGGGCGCTGAATGCCTACGGGGTGGAAATCCTTTTCATTGCCGGCACGGTATATCTTGACATATTTTACGTGCTGCAATCCCGTTGTATCCCATACGAGATCCACATGTCGTTCGTACGCCTTTGCCTGCAGGGAGAGGGTAGGGAGGGTGGCCTTTGGAGTTTCCCCGGAAGAAAGTTCTATCTGGTCTATGTAGACGGAATGTTCTTTCCCGTCCTCTGCTCCCTGCCGCATCCGTACGCCGGTCAGTTTCTTACGGTTCGAAAAGTGTACACCTTCAAAATCGGCGAGGGGAATTTTTGCCGTCAGCCATTTTCCCGTTTCGATGCGGGAGATGTATTTTCCCAGGGGAAGAAAGGCAGACATCGAGGCCGTATCGGCGACCCCTGCCGGTTCATCGTCTACGGTAAACAGGCGCACCTGTTTGTCGGTTTTGATGCGGATGGCCACTTGCGGCAATTCATCCTTTCGGGTGTCGGAAGATATTTTCAGGCGGATATCCAGATATACGCCTCCTTTCAGAAAATCTTTTCCCCGCCAGTCGGGATAGAGCACCTCCGTGTTCCAGTCGCCGCCCGGCGCGGACACATAATTCAGATGGAGGGAATTGGCCGGCGTGAAGAACTCGCAGTCGGATACGGGCAGTCTGTTTCCTGTATGCAGGATAAAACTTGGAGACCGGTAATCGGCCGTACTGTAATAATACCGGCCGGGCATCAGACTGTTGTCGAATACGATGCAGTCGTATTCCGGTTCCGGTTCCTGAGCCGCGAGAGAGACAGACAGCAGCCACAGCAGGGCCGACAGCAAATACGGTTTCATGATGAATATGGATTTTCAGGGTTATTCTTCATTCATTAAATCGCGCACTTCCTGCTGGGACAGGGCTTTGCCGAAGAAACGCATTTCGTCATACAGGCTGTTGTCCGAGAGATGGTTCCATTCCACAAATCTTGGGGCGCCGGATGCGATGGAAATCAAATCGCAGCCCGACCAGTTGATACCGGGGGATGCGCCTTGGCATACCGTTTCTCCGTCGAAATAGACCACGCACTGCTCCGGCGAGATGGTGAATGCGATGTGTATCCATCCGGCCGTTTCGGGATTGAACGAGGCATTGTCTCCGCCGTCAAACCAGGTATCCGCCGTGCCGTTTCCCACGTTCAGTTTGATGGTCTGCTTCGTTGCACTGCCCTCGCGGAAAAGGCGTAATCCGGCTGTCCGGTTATTTTTCATATTGTCTGCTTTCCCTGCGTCGTCTGGGCTGATCGTGAGGATACCCGAACGATCCGGAGAGCCGTCGGGCTTATACCAGAAGGCGGCGCTAAATTCCTCGCCGGGGGCTGAGGGCATATCCGAAATGCGGAAGGTCAGATACGCGCCGGGCGCTCCGGAATAGGCTTGCCGGCTTTTTCCTGCGGCAAACGAAGGTGCGCCGGACTTGGTTGCTTCCACGATACTGATCAGTTCCAGGTAATCTCCGTCGAAGGGCATATAAAACAGTTCGTTGAGGCGGGGAGTATACGGCGCTACCTTTTCAAATTGCGAAGAAGCTGTTGCCGTTTTGCCGCTCAGGTCTGCGGCTTCCACCGTCAGGCTGTGCGTCCCGTTTGTCAGGCCGTCGTACAGATACGATTCGACGGCATGGCGGTAATCTTTGAAATCCGCAAATTCCGCAATCACGGCGCCGTCCAAGCTGACGGCTATACGGGCAATCTCGATATCGTCTTTCACTTCCACTTCTATGTGCAGGGGGGTTACATCTTCCCGTACCCGGATCAGGACGCCGTCTCCGGGATAATGAATCACGACAGTAGGCGGAGCGGTATCGGGTCCCGGTTCCACGGGGCGGACAGGGTCTATGCCCTCTTCGCAGGCAAAGGCGATACAGGCCAGCAGGCTTGTACGTATATAAAGATTGATTCTTTTCATTTTGTGTGTACAGTTTGAGATTTTACATACTTTTTTTGGCCCGCAATGCAGGCAGTTCGTCAACTTGCGCCTGGGGATAGGGCAGGTATATTTTAGAGGGGTCGAATGTCCGGCCGTCGTAACTCAGTTCGTCGAACCGTTCAAGCCTTATCATGTCATAGTAGCGCGTACCCCATTCCATAGCCAGTTCGGCAAATTTCTCATCTATTACCTGGTTGAGGGTCACGCCGGACAGCGCAGGAAGCCCGGCTCTGGCGCGAATCAGGTTCACGGCGCCGTCGGCCGACAGGGAAGAGGCGGCCGGAGAGGCGCCCTGCGTCAGGGCCTCCGCATACATGAGCAATATTTCGGCATAGCGGATGCAGATAAAGTTTTTGTTGCATCCGTATTCCGTCCGTCCGGGCGTGAGCTGGTCGGACGGGAGATAATGTTTCCCGCTGGCAAACAGGGCGCGCGGGTAATCGTTGATGATATCTCCGGACGGCGTGACATTCGAAATGAAAGAGGGAAGGACAGCGTAGGCGGGGTCGTTCCGGAGTTCGCCGATACCCCGGGCGGTGAAGAGTACGCCGGTAGTGAGGCGTACCGTTTCGTTTCGGTCGAGCATAAATTTGATGTACTTCAGGCTCGGTTCGAAAAATCCCCATCCGGCGCCGATATTGCCCGCTTTGGGTGTCCAGTCCGTGGGGCCGTAGAAGCCGAACAGATGCGTGTCCTTATCTCCCGTGGCGGCGCCGTAGTCGGAATATTGCCATTCCAGCAAGGTTTCCTTGTTTAGTTTACCTTTTCCGATGCTGCAGAACAGGGCGTAGAAGTCCGGTTCCAGTTCAAATTTGTCCGACCGGATGATTTGCGCCGTAGCGTCGGCCACGGCCTGGTAGTTTTTCAGGTCAAGGTTGGCCAGCGCTTTAATGGCCAGCGCCGTATACTTCGTGATTCCCCCTCTGATGTCGGCGCGGTCGCGTGGATGCACATCGGGCAGATGGGGTATCGCCTCGTCCATCATGTCCGAGATGCGCTTCAGCATTTCGTCTTTGGGGGTCACTTCTTCCAGCAGCATGAGGGCGGGGTCGCTGCTCACCGGCCAGAACACGTTGCCCCATACGCGGGTGAGGTTCAGCAGCAGGAAGCCGCGTATGGTTTTCGCTTCGGCAATGTACTGGTCGGCCAGGGCGTTTCCGGCGCCTGCTTCCCGGTATTTGTTTATTTCATCAACGGCCGAAAGAGTGAAGAAGACGTCTTTATAGCCATCTTTCCAGATGGAGTTGTACATCCAGTAATCCTTATTGTAATGATACCGGTCGGTTTCCGCATAATCCTGCTGGTCGCCCAGTCCTCCGGCATTCACGTCGTCTCCGCGCACGGAGATGAGGGGGAAGTACTCCCAGCCCCGGTTATAAAATTCGGCGTATACGCCATACAGGGGATGTATCATGTTGGCATGTACCGTGTAGTCGGTCGATTCGGTATACGATACATTTTCGGAAGGCTGTTCCAGTAAATCCTGACAGGAGAAAAGCGCCGGAACAAGGAGGACGCACAGTATAAACTTATATGGTTTCATGATGCTGTTTTTTTTTTGACTGTTAAAACTTCATATTTAATCCGATCATATACGTGGCAGGCACCGGATAGGTCTGCGTATCCAGTCCGTAGGGAATTTCGGGATTGAAGCCGTTGTACCGGAATACGGTGAGCGGACGGTCTGCCGTCAGCGTGATTTTCATCTCCGGCAAAAGGAATCCGCCGATTTGCCTGCGTTCTACGTAGCAGGCCAACTGGATGTGCTGGATGCGGAAAAAGGAGCCGTCTTCCACAAAGAAATCGCTCATTTTCTGGTTCCAGCCTCTTCTCAAACCGGAGGCCGAGGGGTAGCTGTCGGATGTGCCTTCCCCGTGCCACCGGTTGACGGCCAAATCGGCATCCACATTGGTATCGTTGGTCCAGATGTACTGTCCGCGTTTGCGGTTCAGTATTTTATTGCCCGTCTGTCCGGACAGGCCGGCAGAGAGTTCCAGGTTTTTGTATCGGATACCCGGATTGGCGCCGTACATCATCTGCGGAAGGTACGACCCCAGCACGATGCGGTCGTCGCCGTCCAGAATCCGATCGCCGTTGGTATCTTGAAACCGAAGGTCGCCGGGCACCAGGCCGTTCGCCACGGCAATGGGGTCGGCCTCAATCTCGGACTGATTCTGGTATATGCCGGTCACTTTATAGCCGTAGAACGCCAAAAGCGGCTGTCCCACATAGGAGCGCTGCCGGAACTCTTCCGTTCCGCCGTCGATATAGGGCTGTCCGTACAGGTCGCGCACTTCGTTTTTCAGGGTAGACAGATTGAGGTTGACGGAATAGCTCCAGTCGTTTGAGAGCCGGTCTTCCCAATTCAGGGCAAACTCGAATCCGGAGTTTCTCACCACGCCTGCGTTTCGCAATATCTCTTTGTCTACAAAGGGGATCTTCACTTTTATCGCCGCATTTTTCGTATCGCGGATGTAATAATCGGCTTCCAGCCCCAGGCGGTTGCTCAGGAACCGGGTGGAAAGGCCTACGTTCACTTCTTCCGTCAGCTCCCATTTCAGGTATGAAAACGCATCGGTTGTCGTAGTGCCCGACATGCGGGAGTCGTCGATGGCTCCGAATACAATATCCGTACTTTTCGAGCCGTAGGAAGCAGGGATGTTTTCATTTCCGAGCTGTCCCCATCCGGCACGAAGTTTCAGCAGGTCGAAGGGAGAGCCTTCCATAAATGCTTCTTCGGAGACCACCCACCCGGCGCCTACCGAGGGGAAATAACCCCATTTTTCCTGATACTTGGAACTGCCGTCGGCCCGCATGGTGGCGTACAGCAAGTACCGGTGATTGTAATTGTATGCGATGCGTCCGAAGTAGGAGAAGGTATATTGCCGGTCTCCTTTTCCTTCCAGCCGGTCTTTGGCCGTCGGCCTGTCCAGCGACTGGTCGATATACCAGGATTCTTCCTGTCCGTAGGGGAAATCCAGTCCCGTAGCTTTCAGTTGCTGGTAGGAGAAGTTACGGTACGAGGTACCCGCCATCACGGTGATGCTGTGCGAGGAATTCAATCGGGCGTTGTACGTGGCGACATTGTCCCACGCTATATCGTGTATGTTTTTGAACGTCTTCGTAAGCGCGGCATCCTGGGGAGTCCGGCGCAGGCCGATTCCGAAATCGTAGGGCAGCAGCACATCCCGTTCGTCCAGTCCTCTGAATGAACTGTTGAAGCTTGTTTTGAACGAGAGTCTTTCGGGGATGATTTCCAGTTGGGCGTAGGCGCTCAACAGCAGGTTTTTTATCAGATGCTTCCTGTTGGAATAATCCAGCATCGGGAACGGATTCTGTCCCTCCCGGAATCCCAGATCTTTGGCGTTGGCATACTTAAAACCGGCGGAAGGATCCGTTTCGTCCGTCACCGGCATGATGGGATAGGCGTAGTAGGCCACATTCCAGGCCGTAGCTTCTTCCGGATACTGAACGGCCTGGCTCCACAGCAGGTTGCTGCCCACCATCAGCCGGTCGGTTGCCCGGAAGTCTGTCTTGCTATGAAAATTATACCGCGTATACCCGTTCTTCATATCCAGAATACCCTGTTGGGTGTAAAAATTGCCGCCGACGGTATAAGCCAGCTTCGAGCTTCCCCCGGAAATATCCAGGCTGTAGTTCTGGACAGGCGCCAAGCGAAGGATTTCCCTGTACCAGTCCGTATTGGGAACGGGGAGTTCCGGATTCACCCGACTTCGTCCGTAGCGCATCATGGCATTCTCTACGCCTGCCTTCATATAGGGGTCGCCGGATTCATTCACCAATTGAACGAACTGTTCCGAATTGGCCATCTTCAGGATATTCTGTGCCCGCTGCACGCCGAACGAACCGCTGAAGGTGATTTCGGTTTTTTTCTCGAATCCTCCCGACCGGGTTTCAATCAGCACCACGCCGTTGGCCGCCCGGACACCGTAGATGGCGGCGGCCGAAGCATCCTTCAGCACGCTCAGGGTGGCAATGTCGGAGGTATTCAGGAAGTCGATGTTTTCGTAGAAAATACCGTCCACCACATACAGGGGGGCGTCGTTGGGACTGGTACGTCCGTTGTCGACATTTATAAGCTGCTTGCCGGTATTGGTATCCACATTGGGATAGGATCCCACCCCTCTGAGCCTGACGGTGGACATTTCGCCCGGCCGCCCGCTGTTCACTATCTGCAGGCCGGCTACCTTGCCCTGCAGGGCGCTCATCGCCTGGCCGGCAGACGTTCGGGTAATGTCTTCTGCCGAAACGGTCGCGATGGACGAGGTTAAATCCTTCACGCGGTGACTGCCGTATCCCACTACAATGATTTCGTCTACCAGTTTGGCGTCTTCCTTCAGTACGACGCGGATAATGTCCTGACTGCCCGCCTTGATTTCCCTGGGGATATACCCGATGTAGGAAAACACCAGCACGGAGGTATCTCCCGGCACGGAGATTCGAAAGGCGCCGTCCAAGTCGGTTACGACGCCGTGCGTGGTACCTTTAATCACTACGCCGGCTCCCGGAAGTCCGGCGCCTGTCTCGTCCGAAACCGTTCCCGAAACGCTTATTTGTGCCGTCACGTGTGCACCGAAGCCAAGCGCCAGTATGAATAGTGTGGCCGCGCTGCGGCGCCGGAACAGTTTCTGCGGCAAACCGCACATTGCTTTGAAATTCTTCATGAGGTCATTAAAATTTAAATTAACAATTCGGAGCAAAAATACAGCCACCCTTTCCTCCCGCTGCACTGCGGGCTTCATTGCGATTACTCACCGTTTGCTTTTTCGTTTTCGGGAAACCTCACCATCACTACGCCGGAGGCGCGTAAGGCAATAAATCACAGACGCTGTGCAACTCGTGCGGAGGGTCAAGTAATATAACTACGGCAGACGTTCCCGTCTGAAAAAAAAGGGGGCAAATCCGAAAGGTTTTGCCTCTTCTTTGTTTTAGGAACGAAAGAATCCAAGCGTTCCGGGTCGTTTGCCAATTCGGGAAGTATGGTGGCGCATGGCGGATGATACTTCCCCCGTCCGGCAGGAGGTCGCCGCGGAGCGAAAGGGGGTGGTCCGGAGGCGCCGGGGATTGCCTGTATACGGGAAGCAGGTGTTCCGGAAGCTTTGTCTTACGTTCCGGAGGCGCCGGGAGGTACCCGCCGACGCATCCCGGTTCCCCCCTCATTCATTCGGGTTCTACTCGCCCTGATTGCGTTTACTTGCCTTCCGGTAATGATTGTAAATGTAGCAATAAGTAATGCAAATAGTAGAGAAAGGAACACAAATACTTTAATAAGTAATGTAAATGTTTAAATAAGTTGTGCAAATATTCAAATAAGTATTGCAAATACTGCAATAAGTAATGCAAATATTGGAATAAGTAATGCAAATACTGTAATAAGTAATGCAAATATTCCAATAAGTAATGCAAATATTAGAAGAAGTAATGCAAATATTCCAATAAGTAATGCAAATATTGGTGGAAGGAACGCAAATATTCCAATAAGTAATGCAAATATTGGTGGAAGGAACGCAAATATTCCAATAAGTAATGCAAATATTGGTGGAAGGAACGCAAATATTCTAAGAAGTAATGCAAATATTAGTGGAAGGAACGCAAATATTCTAAGAAGTAATGCAAATATACCGGCAATATGCCTGCATGAAGCCTCCGCGGGTCTACGCCGACGGAAGGTTTTTACCTCCCAACGACCGGCGGGGACTCCGCTCGCAAAAGGCGGCGAACGAGACAGGAAAGCGGCGAACGGAGCGGCTGAGGAGGGGACAACTATTCGGAAGGGGGGTAACCGGAAACGACCGGCGGGGACTCCGCTCGCAAAAGGGGGCGAACGGGACAGGAAAGCGGCGAACGGAGCGGCTGAGGCGGGCGCCTCAGACCGGAGTAAGCGACACAGCGGTCAATGTCCGAGTAAAACGTTTTTAATCGCGTCATCCAGTTGCGCTTTGCTCATGGCTCCGCGCGCCATCTGGGGTTCACCCTGCATCGGGATGAAGAGTAATGTCGGGATGCTGCGGATACCGAAAGCGGCGGCCAGTTCTTCTTCCTGCTCTGTATCTATTTTATAGATATGGATCCGACCTTCGTATTGCGCCGCCAGTTCTTCCAGCACAGGCGCAATCATTTTGCACGGCCCGCACCACGAGGCGTAAAAATCGACAAGGGCCGGTTTGTCGCCCAAATACTTCCAGTCCGCCGGGTTTTCTTCGTAGTTCATTACTTTCGACAGAAATTCCGATTTGTTTAAATGTACTGTTTTCATCTTTTCTTCTGTTTTGTTATTATTTTCCTTCTTTCTTTTGAAACATGCTTAACACTAACCCTCCCATTATTGCGCCCCAGATGGTACTCATCACGGGCGAAGAAGTAATGGGACATGTGCCTGTGCTGCATCTGTTTTTTATTCTTCCGCAAATAAATTCCATCGGAAATTTGTGCAAAGGTATAAGCTATTTCCTTTAAAACAAATTTCCGATGGAATTTATTTTCAGGAATCTTCCCGCCTGGGGAAGATTCCTGTGTACTTATCCGTTTCTCTTCATGCTTTAGAAGCGGACGGACAAGGTTGTAAGTAGTCCCGGTGCTCTATTCGTATTCCCGTCCTCCGGTTCTCGCCGTGCCGTAGAACAGTGCGTTGGTCAGGATCCGTCCGGGCGCCAGCCAGTATCCGCGGAAGGTGGGCGATTCGCCGAAGAGGACGACCGTGCC
>JAISMW010000091.1 GCA_031276545.1 Tannerellaceae bacterium | reverse complement strand
TGGGTAACCTTAAATAAATTTAGAGAGACAGGTATGCCCGATGCTTACAAAGCCGGTTGATTTTTTATACAGAAACAGGAAGGTATAATCCTGTCTTGACGGCCGTTGCAACAAAGTCCTTTCCGCCAACGATTTCCAAACATTTTACAAAAAAACGGTGGGGCGTGGAAGAATATCACAAATCACTCAAACAAAACGCTTCTTTGGCAAAATCGCCTACAAAAACCGTGACTATACAAACGAATCATCTGTTGGCCTCGCTGTTGGCCTATATCAAATTGGAGAAACTCAAGTGCGTGCATAAATTGAATCATTTTGCCTTGAAATCCAAAATTTATTTTCACGCCCTAAAATATGCCTGGAAAGAATTGGAGGCTATCAAATATTATGAACTTGCGTAACAGTGACTAATTAAATGAATAGAGAATAAGGGTATTTTATCAAACGGAGTAAAAAAGCGAGCGAGGCTGCTTCCTGTATAGGGAAAGCAGCCTCGCTTTTTTTAGGAAGAGAGCTAATTCGTGCCGGATCTTCGGACTTACAGTTTCTAAAGAAGCAGTCCCGATACGACCGGGAAAGACCGGCAAGGAAGCCTGTCAAACAGTGAATAACGGGCAGTGAACAGTTTGCGCTCCTCCCCCTCTTCTTGATACCGTCTACTCGATTTTATGCTTAATCTTCGTAGGCCAGGCTGTATAGCCCCAGGTAGATGGCTCTGGTGATGTGCACCAGTTTCTCTATGTCTATGCGATCGGTTTCGTCGAAGGGGGTATGGTAATCGGGATGCAGACCGGTGAAGAACCACAGGATCGGTACGCCGCGCAGGGTGAAGGGCAGGTAGTCGCTGCCGGTGGATCCGTGTGCCATCACGGAGAGTTTGGCTTCCACTTTCAGTCCTTCGGAACGGATCGACTGCTGCAGGCGTTGGCCGGCTCCGGCCAGTTCTTCGGTGTATACCAGGTGGAACTGCCTGCCCGTAGCGGTATTGCTGTCGGTGGCCTCCGGTATGGAGAACTCCGGATAGAGGATGGGGAGCAGTCCTTCGCGGCTTATCATGTCGAGATTGATGTTCGCCCGGATCGAGCGGATGTCGCCGAAGTGTGCCGCGAAATATTCCGACCCCAGGTAGTTTACTTCTTCTCCGTCCCAGAAGGCGAAGAGGATGCTGCGCTTCGGTTTCGCTTCCTGTCCGGCGAATACCTTGGCCAGTTGCAGCAGGGCGGCCAGGCTGGAGGCATTGTCGTCGGCGCCGTTGTAGATGCGGTCGCCTGTCAGCTCTTCGTCGATGCCCAGGTGGTCGTAGTGGGCGCCTATCAGGATGTACTCGTCCTTCTTTTCGCCTTCGATGTATCCCACTACGTTTTGCAGGCTCAGCTTGCGGTAGGCCGGCAACTGTCTGTACTTTGCGACGGAATCGGGGTGCACCTGATATTCGATCTCCTTTTCGCGTGGGGGACTGAAGGCTTCGAACGGCTGAAAATACGTGTCGTAGAACGCCTTTACGCCATATTCCTTCAGCGTCGCCCGGATGTATTCCGCGGCCACGCGGCCGCCCTGCTTCCCTGCCCGGCGGCCTTCCAGCGCGTCGGAGGCGAGGAACGACAGATGCGCTTCGACGGTGCGGCTGTCGATGGCTTCCGCGTGCTGCTGCGCCTGAAGCGCCGTGCAGCAGAGGGCGGAAGCCAGCGCGGTAAAAATAATTCGTTTCATATCGGCTTATCGGGGGATTTTCGGCGTCGAGACATGTTCATAGAGGTACTGCGCCTCGGCGTCCGTCCAGCCGTCGTTGTTTTCCGGGCCTCCTTCGTAGTCCGGCCGGGCGTAGATCGGTTCGGCTTCGGTGGAGCCGGTATAGCCCCAGTTCTGCCACAGCTTGGCGTTCAGATCGCGTTCCGACTGCGGGACGGGGAAGCGGTAATGTATGGCCGAGACGTTGGTGTTCTTGTTCGATGCGGCCACTCGTTTCACCGTTTTCACCAGCACCTTCCAACGTACCAGGTCGTACCAGCGCACCTGCTCGTAGGTCAGTTCGAACAGACGTTCCCGGCGGAGCGCCTGCTGAAACCCGCGATAGTCCAGGTTTTTCAGTTCGATATCTTCGGCCGTCTGCGTGGCGTTGCCGTCGGCATATTCGCCTACCCGGAATGCCCGGCGCCTCACCCGGTTGATGGCCTCGTAGGCTTCGGGATTCGGCTGCTTGTAGCGTTCGTTGATGGCCTCGGCTTTCACCAGCAATACTTCCGCGTAGCGCAGGATGGAGGCATTCAGCTCGCGGTTTTTGGAGCTGGTGGCCGGCGCCGTCAGGTCGACGTATTTGGCATAGCGCGGCAGGGTGTACAGGGTGGTGTCGCCGTTGTCGGGATTCACGGCGTGCGTCAGGAAGGTAGCGAGTTTGCGCTGGTCGCGGTCGTCGAAGCGATCGAAGAAGGTGCGGTCGCTCACCACCACATGCGGCGTTTCCTCGTTGTTGAATCCGGTGGAGAAGGCGCAATGCGTCAAGTGATTTCCCCCGTCGCCGAAGCTTTCCTGCGAGATGACGTAGTTGGCCGAGAAGAGGATTTCCTTTCCGTAGCGGTTGTCCTTTTCCCAGTTGCGGTGGAAGGTTTCTTCCAGCGTGTATCCCTTCACCAGGTTGGCGTTGGCGATGGCCCTATCGTACTTTTCGTCCGGATTTTCCACTCCGTCGGTCTGCGCCCATACCAGGTATACTTTGGCCAGCAGTCCATAAGCGCTTTGCTGCGATACCCGCCCGCGGTCGCCGTCGCCGTAGGAGGCAAAGGTGGGATAGTCCGAGAGGTCGGCAATGGCGTTTTCCAGATCCTGCACGATAAAGGCGTATACCTTGTGGCGGTCTGTGCGTTCGGCGTCCGTTCCGGCATTGAAGCCGGCCTTTTCTATGAGCGGTATGTCTCCGAAGAGCTGCACGATGGAGAAGTAATAGTACGCACGCAGAAACTCGGCCTCCCCGCGTACCCTGCGCCGGATGGCGTCCGATACGGTGGTTTGCGGATCGTTCAGTTTGTCTATCAGCGTGGTGGCATTGCCTATGCCGTAGTAAATGTCGCTCCATGCCCAGTATGTATGCTGGTTCAGGGCGTTGAACTGGAAGGCCGAGAGTTCGGCGCCGGAACCTTCGGGCATCGAGGTGCCGTTTTGAGATACATCGGAACCCAGGTCGACGCACCAGGCGAGCACGACGCTTTCGGATTCCACCAGTGCGGCGTACACTCCGTTGACGGCAAGGATGGCGTCATTGTCCGAGCGGAAAAACTGTTCCGCGTCGACTCCGTTGACGGGTTTGAGATCCAGGTCGTTGCACGAGGCAAGGAGGGCCGTCAATACAAAAAGACTTGCTATTATTCGTTTCATAACTTCTATTTCATTTTGGATACGTAATACAGGATGTTCAGAAAGAAAGGCTCAGACCGGCCAGGAAGGTTTTTGCGCGGGGATAGGTACCGCTGTCCACGCCTATTTCGAGGTCGCTGACGCCGTTGCGCGAGCCTTCGGGATCGTAGCCGGTATAGGGAGTCAGCACAAACAGGTTCTGTGCCGATACGAACAGCCGGAGCGAAGGTAAGCCCTGCCGCTGTCCCGGGCGGAGCGTATACCCCAGGGTAATATCCTTGAGACGGAGATAGGAAGCGTCCTCGATGTAGCGGCTGTCGATGGTAGAATAGGGGACGGGCACAGCGCGGGGCACGTCGGTGTCGGTATGTGCCGGCGTCCAGCGGTCGGCCAGTACGGCTGATCCGTTATAGCTGCGCGACGGCGTCTCCAGCGTGTTGCGGAAGGCGTTGTACAGTTGGTTGCCGTGGCTTCCCTGGAAGGATACGGAGAAATCCAGATCCCGCCAGTTCAGCCGGGTGGCGAAACCGTAGGTGAAATCCGGCTGGGCGTCGCCCAGGACAACACGGTCGTTGCTGTCTATCACGCCGGGATCGCCCCCTCTGTCGGCAAATTTCGCATCGCCGGCATGGACGGATTTATCGCCCGTTACCCAGGTCGGGACGGGTGTCGAGGCCTCTTCGCCGGGCTGTACAATGCCGTCGAACACGTAGCCGTAGAAGGTGCCGAGCGGCAAGTCTACATCCACAATGGTGGATCCGGAGATAAAGCCGGCGGTGCCGAGTTTCTCTATCCGGTTCCGGTTGGCGGTGATATTGGCCAGGGCTGTCCACTGCAGATCGTTCCGGTCTGCCAGTACGGCGTTCACGCTGAATTCTATCCCTTTATTGCTGATGTTTCCGATATTGGTCATCTTCGAGCGCAGGCCGGAACTCCGTTCCACGGGAAGGTCTACCAGCAGGTCGGACGTCAACTTGTAGTAGGCGTCTACCACGAAACTGAGGCGGTTGTCCAGCAAGCCGAAGTCGATACCGCCGTTGTACTGCGCGGTGGATTCCCACCGGAGGTCGTCGTTGCCGTAGTTGGTGGCCGTATAGCCCACCACGATCCGGTTGCCGAACGAATAGTTGCGCGGCGTGTAGAGGCGGGCATAGAGGTAGTCTCCAATCTCCTGGTTGCCCACCAGCCCGGCGCTGGCTCTTACCTTCAGTTGGGGAAACAGGCTCTGTGCGCCGGCAAAGAAAGGTTCGTTCACCACATTCCACGATACGCCGATCGACGGGAAATATCCCCAGCGGTGCCCGGCGGCAAAGCGCGACGAGCCGTCGGCGCGGAAGGAGGCCGTCAGGTTGTAGCGCTCCAGCAGCGAGTAGTTCAGCCTCCCCAGGAAGGAGTTCAGGTTCGACACGGCGCCTCCCGACGTCGGCGTGTCGCGGCTTTCGCCGCTTTGCAGACTGTGGTACGTGAGCGATTCGTTGTGGAATCCGCTTGCACCGGCCGTGGCATATTCGATGCCGGTATGCTCGGTGGTGTATCCTCCCAGGATATCGACGGAATGAATGTCGGCAAACAGGTTCTTGTAGTTCAGGGTAAATTCCACCAGACTGGTGTTGTAATCCTTATTCCCCACCCCGGCGTATCCGTTCACCAGCAGTCCGCGTGCGGAGGTGGAGGGGGCGAAGAAATTCTGCGTCGCATGATTCAGGTTGACCCCTATATTTACTTTAGCCGTCAACTGGGGGATGATGCGGTACTGCGCGTACGCATTGCCGATGACCGAGATATTGCGCGTTTCCACAATCGACTTCAGCAGATCCGATACGGGATTCGGCGTGCGGTCGCCAATGCGGTAATCGGTCGTCTCGAAGGGGTTGGCGTAGTTGAAACCATCGTCGGCGCTCTCATTGTGTATGGGCACGAGGGGCGATACGCGGATGGCATAGTTGTAGGTATTTGAGCCTCCCTGGTTGGTGAGACCCTGCAGCACGGTGTGTCCTATCGAGAGGTTGGTACCCACGTTCAGATTGGGATAGACATCCTTGTCGAGGTTCACCCTGCCGATGTAGCGCGTCAGGCCGGTATTTCGTACGATACCCGTCTCGCCGTTGTAGCTGCCGGACAGCAGATAACGGTAGTCGTCGCTCCCTCCGCTTACGGAGACCTGGTGGTTCTGACTGTATGCACTCCGGAACACGGCGCCCTGCCAGTCTTCGGACTGTCCTTTGGGCAACAGCCTGTTTGCGTAGTCGTGCTCGTAGGGGCTTCTGCCGTCTTCGCTTATTTCGGTGAAGAGGCCGGCCCACTGGTCGGCATTCATCAGATCCAGCTTTTTGCTGATGCGCTGCGTGCCGAACGTACCGTGATAGCTGACGGCATTGCGTCCCCGGCGTCCCTTTTTGGTGGTAATAATAATCACGCCGTTGGCCCCACGCGAGCCGTAGATGGCCGTAGCGGATACGTCCTTCAGCACATCCACGCTTTCGATGTCGGCCGGGTTGATGCTCGTAAGCGGATTCAGCCCGCCGTCCACGGTACCCGCCACGTCGTTCGAGCCGCCCACGCCGCTGGTGCTGCCGCCCACGCCGGTACGCGTCAGCGTATTGTCGTTGTACAGAATGTAGCCGTCCACCACGTACAGCGGTTCGTTGCCCCCCGCAATAGAGTTACTTCCGCGGATACGCACCGTCGACGTCGAACCGGGAGCGCCGGAACTTTGCGTCACATTCAGCCCGGCCACGGCTCCGCCGAGCAGTTGATCAAACGAAACAGCCTGCTGCGACAGGGCAATGGTAGACACCGAGGCCACCGATCCGGTGAGTTCCTGCCTCTTTTGCGTGCCGTATCCCACCACGACCACCTCCTGCAGTGCACTGGCGCTTTCGCGCAGCAGCACCGTAACGGGTCCCGAAGCCCTGTCGATTTTCACCGACTGGGTACCGTATCCCAGAAAATGCACGGAGACCGTAACCGGAAACGATTGCACGGTGAGCGAGAAATTACCCTGCGCATCACTCACCGTTCCGGTTCTTTCATTCACAAGCGACACAGTAGCCCCGATGACAGGCTCCTGCGTTTTACTGTCGAGCACCCTGCCGGTCACCCTTCCCCCGTTCTGCGCAACAACAGAAAAAGAAGCCAGAAATATGGCCGGCAAAATAAATCTTAATACATTTACCATGTTTTTAAAGTTTTAATGTTACGGCGCCCTCGACGACCCCTTCTACCCGGTCGGAGAGGGCGCTTTTCTGCGCAAAAGTACCCCGCCTCCCCGGAGACCGAAATACCGCCGACAGGGTATATTAACGGATACCGTTCATTCGGTGTCTTCCGGAGGGGTTTCCGTATCGACGGAAAGGCCGTCGGCGTTTTCCGGATTTTCCGCGTCTGCGAACGGGTCGATGGAGTCATACCATGATAATTCAGGACCGCTGGAAGGGTCAAAAACTAACTCCTTCGGAGGGAGTCTCATCGGTCTACTTCTTTTTTCAGCCATTTTTGTATCAGGTTTTTTACGTCGTCATGATAGAGATACGAGGTGCGGAAGCCCCAGCCGTGGTCGCCGGTGGGGAATATGTGCATGGATGCCGGGATACCCTGCTGCTGAAGGGCTGAATAGTAGAGGATACTGTTGCGGGGCGGCACCGTCCGGTCGTCGTCGCTCAGCAGAAGCAGCGTGGGAGGGGTGTGGGCGTCTACTTGCTTTTCCAGCGAGTAACGCTCCAGCAGTTCCCTGTTGTTCTGCTCGTCGCCCAGCAGGTTCCGGCGGCTTCCTCCGTGGGTGGTTCCCTCGGAAAAGGTGATAACGGGATAGTAGAGGATGGCGAAGTCCGGACGGTTCGCTTCCGCGGCCAGGGTGCTGAGAGAGGCCGCCAGATGCCCGCCGGCCGACGATCCTACGACGCCCACTTTGCGGGGATTGAGGTTCCACTGCGCCGCCCGGCTGCGGATGACGCTCATCGCCTGCTCGGCATCCGCCAGGGGAACGGCGTGCACGCCGTGGGGCATCCGGTACTTCAGCACGACGGCCGCCATGCCCAGCGAGGCGTACCACCGCGCCATGTCGTGGCCTTCGTGGTTGATGGCCAGGCCGGTGTATCCCCCTCCGGGACAAATCAGCACGGCGGACGAAGGTTCGGAGGACGGGGCGGGGAGATAGATGAAGAGTTCCGCTTCGCTCATACTCTTTTCGTCCCAGAGCAATTGCCGGAGCGGTTCCTGCGCCCTGAGAAGCGGGGAGAGGGCGAGGGATAGAAGAAGGAAAATGTGTCTCATAGCGTATACTGTTTTAAATGTTTGGAGTGCGAATGTATTCATTTTTGCGGTACTTCTACCGTTATAATTGATAACTTTGCAACAGTATCATCACGAATTTTAATCTTTACTCCCAATGGATAATCAGAAGAAAGACTTTTTTATCGGTTGCGACGGCTGCGACGAAGAGTGGCCGAAGCCTGCCCGCAACCGGTACTTTACGGGGCGCGAGGGAATCATGGAAACCGTCCGGCAGTATTTTAAGGAAAGCAGATACGTTGTCCTTACCGGCCCGGGCGGTGTCGGCAAATCGCAGACGGCGAAGGAATATGCCTTTCGCCATGCCTTTGAATATGAAACGGTCTGGTGGGTGAATGCCGAAACAGCCGACACCCTTCTGCCCTCATTTAAATCCTTTGCCGGAACACGCAAACTCCTGTCTACGGACAACGATACTTCCGCGCAGATTATCGAAGCCGTGCGCGACTGGATGAACTGGCACGACAACTGGCTGTTTATCTTTGACAATGCGGACGATGAAGCATCCTTGACACCCTATCTCCCCCAGGAAACCGCCCACCGCCGCCACGTACTGATTACTTCCCGGAACGGAAACTGGGGAACCTTTGCCGTGCCTTTACCCGTCGACGTATTCTCCGAAGAAGAAGCAGCCGAATTTCTTACTCGGCGTACAGGCAGACCCCGTGATGCCTTTCAGGACAGCTTGGCGGAGGAGCTGGGCTATCTGCCGCTGGCGCTGGAACAGGCGGCCGCTTATACGAAGGCGCAGGCAATAGACGGCGAAACGTATCTGGAACTGTTCCGCAGAACTAAAGCGGAATGGCTGAAAAGGTATCCCGGCATAAAACGCGAAAATCAAATCCTTGCTGCTACATGCTACTCTTCCATGGAAGCAATAAAGCATGAAGCAGCCAAAGAACTGCTCTACCTTTGCGCCTACTTCGCTCCCGACTATATTGATCCCTGGTGGTTTGTCGACGCAAGCGTATACCTTCCCCCAGCCCTGCGGAAAGCCGCCGAAAACGAACCGGATTACCATGATACCCTTATGGAGCTTGACCGGTATTCCTTAGTTTCCAACGATGGCGTCTTGCTCAGCCTCCACCGTCCGGTGCAGGAAGTAGTGAGAGAACGGTTGAAAGAAGAGCAAACCGTCTGGATTAATTACTGCATACAGGTATTGCATCAATGCCGGTATTCCGATTTCTCAACCCCCGAAAGCAGATTCCTGTTTACTGATCTTGTTCCGCATATTCATTCCGTCATCGCTCAAATTGATCCGGAAACTCAAACGGTAGAAATAGCCAGGCTCTATTTTTTCCTGGGATACGGATACAGTCAGTTTGCAGAATATGATCAATCCCTGAAATGGTACAGGAAAGCCCTGGACATTCAGGAAAAGGTCTCAGGCGCCTCGCATCCCGATACGGCTATTACCTATAATAACATAGCGCTGGTTTATCACGGTCAGGGTGAGTATGGGCAAGCCATGGAATGGCATCGGAAAGCCTTGGAGATTCGTGAAAAAATATTGGGTATCTCTCATCCCGATACGGCTACTACATGTGATAACATTGCGGAGGTTTATCGCAGTCTGGGCGAATATAATCAAGCTTTGAAATGGCATCGGAAAGCCTTGGAGATTTATGAAAAGGTATTAGGCTCCTCTCATCCCGATACGGCTACTACTTACAATAATATGGCGGTGGTTTATTATTTTCAGGGCGAGTATGAAAAAGCCATGGAATGGTATCGGAAAGCCTTGGAGGTTTATGAAAAAGTATTAGGCGCCTCGCATCCCGATACGGTTACTGCTTATAACAATATGGCGGGGGTTTATCACAGTCAGGGCGAGTATAAGCAAGCCCTGAAATGGTATATGAAAACCTTGGAGATTCGTGAAAAAGTATTGGGCGTCTCTCATCCCGATACGGCTACTACATATAATAATATAGCGGAGGTTCATCGCAGTCTGGGCGAATACGAACAGGCCCTGAAATGGCATCGGAAAGCCTTGGAGATTAAAGAAAAGGTATTGGGCGCCTCGCATCCCGATACGGCTATTGCCTATAATAACATAGCGCTGGTTTATCATAGTCAGGGTGAGTATGGGCAAGCCATGGAATGGCATCGGAAAGCCTTGGAGATTCGTGAAAAAATATTGGGTATCTCTCATCCCGATACGGCTACTACATATAATAATATAGCAAAGGCTTATGCCAATCAGGGCGAGTATGCTCAATCCCTGAAATGGTATCTGAAGGCGCTTCCTGTTTTTATCGGGAAATTGGGAATGGATCATCCGCATACAAAGATTGTAATAAACAATGCAAAAACCGCCTACATCCAATCCGGCAACCCCCAACCTTTTGAAGAATGGCTGAAAGAGCATGGGGGAGCATTCTGATGCGCAAAAAGGATAGCCTCCCCCCACGGCGTCTTAGGTACTTCTACCGTCATAATGTATAACTTTGCAACAGTATCATCTATTAATTTAAATCTTTACTCCCAATGGATAATCAGAAGAAAGACTTTTTTATCAGCTACGACAGCCGCGACGAACGGTGGGCGAAGTGGATTGCCGCCACATTAGAGCAGGCTAACTATAACGTTACTGTTATGGCCTGGGATTTCCGTCCGGGGCAGTTGTTCCCTGAGGAAATGAATAGAGCCATTAAGAATAGTGAACGGTTGATCGCCGTATTGTCAAAAGCGTATAGCAGATCACATTTTTCAACCGAAGAATGGGCGGCTTTCCTTGCCAAAAAGGAAGAAGGAAATATCCTTCCTGTACGGATCGAAGATTTCAAACCAGAGGGGTTGTGGGCGGCACGTATTTATATTGATCTTGTTGATAAGGATGAACAGGAGGCGACGCAGGAATTACTGAACGGTGTATCAAAGGAAGTCGTATTCCGTACCGGCGCTGCCTATCCCGGCAAGAGAAACGGTTCATCCGCTACCGGGGCAAAACCGGATACCCGCGTTCCCTATCCCGGCAAAACGTTAACTTTTGGCCTGCCGAACCGGAATCCGCATTTCACAGGACGGGAGGCAATATTGGACGCCATCCATCGGAATTTTCAGAAAGAGGAACTCCTTGCCCGGACACAAGCTCTGATCGGCCTGGGCGGTGTCGGCAAGTCACAGATAGCCGTGGAATATGCCTGCCGATATGCAGAGGAATACACCTATGTTGTGTGGGTAAACGCGGAAAGCAGCGATACTTTCTATGCCTCGCTGGAACCGTTTGCACTGAAAAACGGCCTTGTCCATCCGGATGCAAAGTATACATCCGCCGAACTTCTCGCAGCCGTGCGCGACTGGATGAACCGGCAAGACAACTGGCTGTTTATCTTCGACAATGCGGACGATGAAGCATCCTTAAAGGATTATCTCCCGCAAGACGCCGCCCACCGCCGCCACGTGCTGATTACCTCCCGGTACGGAAACTGGCAAACTTTTGCCACGCCTTTAAACATTGACGTATTCTCCGAAGAAGAAGCAGCCGAATTTCTTACCCGGCGAACCGGCAAGCCCCGTGACGCCTTTCAGGACAGCCTGGCGAAGGAGCTTGGCTGTCTGGCGCTGGCGCTGGAACAGGCAGCTGCTTATATCTGCAACCATGCGGACTGCGACTACCGGGAATACCTCTCGCTGCTGGAAGAATATCATTTGGACGTGCTAAAAGAATCTTCGGACATCCGTACACAGCAAAGCGTCCACGCCACCTGGGATATATCTATTCGGAAAATCGCCGACGAATCCGCCATACAACTGCTGAACCTTTGCGCTTTCTTCGCCCCCGACCATATCGACCTGTCGTGGTTTAGGAAAGCAGGCGACCGCTTGCCCCAACCCCTCCGGGACAGACTGCCCCACAAACTGCATTTCAACAGAACCAAAGAGGCGCTCACTTGCTATTCGCTGGTGAACATCCGAAACGGAAAGCTCAGCCTCCACCGCCTGCTGCAGGAAGTACTTAGAGAGCGGTTGAAAGAGGAGCAAAGCATCTGGATTAATTACTGCATACAGGTATTGAATGAGTGCGTGTATCCCGATTTTTCAACCCCCGAAAGCAGAATGCTGTTTACTGAGCTTGCTTCGCATATTCATTCCGTCACGGCTCTAATTGATCCGGAAATTCAAACGGAGAAACTTGCTAATCTCTATTTTTTCCTGGGATACGGATATAATGAATTTGCAGAATATTCTCAATCTCTGGAATGGTATGGGAAAGCCCAAGGCATTCAAGAAAAGGTATTGGGTACCTCTCATCCTGATACGGCTGGTACTTATAATAACATAGCCATTGTTTATTGTGGGCAGGGTGAGTATAAAAAATCTCTGGAATGGCATACGAAAGCCTTGGACATTCGTGAAACGGTATTAGGCACCTCGCATACTGATACGGCTGGTTCTTATAATAACATAGCCCGGGTTTATTGTCGTCAAGGCGAGTATGATCTGGCTCTGAAATGGTATAGGAAAGCATTAGAGGTTAAAGAAACGGTATTTGGTACCTCTCATCCCGATACGGCTACTACATATAATAATATAGCGATGATTTATACTAAACAGGGCGAATATGAAAAAGCTCTAAAATGGTATAGGAAAGACTTGGAGATTAGTGAGAAGGTATTGGGCATTTTGCATCCCGATACGGCTACTACTTATACCGGTATAGGAGTAGTTTATTTTAATCGGGGCGAGTATGCTCAAGCCCTGGAATGGCATCTGAAAGCCTTGGAGATTAAAGAAAAGGTATTGGGCGCCTCTCATCCCGATACGGCTACTACTTATGCCGGCATAGCAATGGTCTATTATGAGCAGGATGACTATGAACAATCCCTGAAATGGTATCTGAAAGCCTTGGACATGCAAGAAAAGGTATTAGGATCCTTGCATCCCGATACGGCTACTACCTATTATAATATAGCGCTGGTTTATGATGATCAGGGCGAATATGATCAAGCCCTGAAATGGTATCTGAAAGCCTTGAACATTCAGGAAACAGTATTGGGCGTCTCTCATCCCGATACGGCTACTGTTTATACCGGCATAGCAACGGCTTATTGTGAGCAGGGCGAGTATGATCAAGCCCTGGAGTGGTTTGCAAAGGCGCTTCCTGTTTGTGTCGGGAAATTGGGAATAGATCATCCGAATACAAAGCTCTTATTTGAGAATATGGAAATCGCCTATAATAACTCCGGCAACCCCAAACCTTTTGCGGAATGGCTGAAAGAGCATGGGGGAGCATTCTGATGCGCAAAAAGGATAGCCTCCCCCCACGGCGTCTTAGGTACTTCTACCGTCATAATTGATAACTTTGCAACAGTATCATCTATTAATTTTATGAATATCGTATTGCATACCTAACAAGAAATTACTAACTTTGGTGGCTATAATAAAGATGGCTATTGATATGAATCTATTGAATTTCAGTGCAACATTTCCGGACGAATCAAGTT